>CAJXCX010000124.1:0-3270 GCA_913051685.1 uncultured Spirochaetales bacterium | reverse complement strand
GAAAAAATGAGGAGTGAATACTTAAAATTAATTGCCAATGAATAGAATAAAAATTTGCGGTATCACTAATATAGACGATGCAATTCTGTGTTGTGATTTTGAGATTGATTTTATAGGATTAAATTTTTATTCAAAGAGCAAACGATTTATAGATTTAAAAAAAGCGAAGTTATTGATTAATAAACTCGACAGTCGGATATCAAAAGTCGGGGTTTTCGTGAATGAAGACGTTGCTATAATCAATAACTATGTTAAAAGCTTGGGGCTTGATTACGTTCAGCTACATGGCGAAGAGCCTCCAGAAGTAATAGACAAGATTCAGTGTAAGGTTATTAAGGCTTTTTCTGGCAAACAGGTAAATCTATTTGAACATGTTTCACAATTCAACACTGAATACTGGCTCTTTGATTCGTCAGACACCGAACAACGAGGAGGAACAGGTGAGGTTTTTGATTGGGATACAATCTCGGAGATTTTTCCAAAAGAGAAGTTGATTTTGTCTGGAGGACTAAACGAATCAAATATACAAGAAGCAATGCAAAGAACAAAGATTAATTTTGTTGATGTCTGTTCTGGAGTAGAATCGTCTCCTGGAAACAAGGATGTTAAAAAACTCGAATCTGTTGTAAGATTAGTAAAACATGGCTAGAAATTTAAAGAAATATAGTAACTATCCGGATAAGAATGGAAGATTTGGAGATTATGGGGGGAAATTTGTTTCCGAAACTTTAATGCCGGCCCTAGATGAACTTGAAAAAGATTATATAAAAATCAAAAACAACAAAACTTTCAAACTTCAAGTTAACAATTTGCTTAAAAACTTTGTAGGACGACCTACCCCTTTATATTTAGCAGAAAGAACATCAAAAAATATTGGTGGTGCAAAAATTTACCTCAAACGAGAAGACTTGGCCCATACCGGCGCTCATAAAATTAATAACACCGTAGGTCAAGCAATATTAGCAAAAGCTATGGGTAAAAAAAGGATTATCGCTGAAACCGGTGCGGGACAGCATGGTGTAGCCACCGCAACTGTATGTGCGCTATTGGGGCTTGAATGTGAAATCTATATGGGTCTCTTGGATACTTACAGGCAGTCAATCAATGTTCAGAGAATGGAACTACTTGGAGCAAAAGTTGTTCCAGTAAAATCAGGCTCACAAACTCTGAAAGACGCGCTCAATGAAGCATTGCGAGATTGGGTAACAAATGTCAAAGATACTTTTTATATAATAGGAAGCGTTGCTGGTCCTCATCCATATCCAATGATTGTTAGAGATTTTCAATCAATAATTGGGAAAGAGGCTCGAAAACAAATTCTTAACATAGAATCAAAATTGCCCAATCTCTTGGTCGCTTGTGTTGGTGGGGGCTCGAATGCAATTGGATTGTTCCATCCATTTTTGAATGATAAAAATGTAAAAATGGTTGGTGTTGAAGCTGGAGGTATTGGTATCAATACCGGTCTACATGCAGCTAGCATCACTGCAGGAAGCGTTGGCGTACTACACGGAAGCAAGACTTATATTTTGCAAGACCAGCACGGTCAGATAAAAGAAACCCATTCAGTATCTGCGGGTCTAGACTATCCTGGTGTTGGACCTGAACACTCTTTTCTGAAGGATATAAAAAGAGTAACTTACACATCAGTTAACGACAGACAAGCCGTTAAGGCCCTACGTTACTTCTCGGAAAAAGAGGGTATAATTGCTGCATTAGAAACCTCTCACGCACTTGCCTATGCTCTAACCTCCGCATCCAAAATGAGAAGGAATGAAATTATAATTGTTAATTTATCTGGAAGAGGAGATAAAGATTTACAATCTGTTAGTGATTTTTTACAACAGAAACAAACTCTTGGCCAAACATGACGTTAATTGACACAATAAGGAAAACCAACAATGAAGGAAAATCATGCTTGGTGACTTACGTTACCGCTGGTGACCCCGACATTGAGATCTCTTACAAAATTCTAGAATCATTGTCTAAAAATGGAGCTGACATCATCGAACTTGGAATACCATTTTCCGATCCAATTTCAGATGGACCAACAATTCAAAAAGCTTCCGAAAGGGCACTAAGCAATAAAATGACCATCCCTATTGCGTTAAATATGATAAGAAAATTCAGGAGAAGCTATCAAACCCCTATAATTGTATTTGGATATTTCAATCCTTTTCTACGATATGGATTAAAAAAAGTTATGAGAGATATTAAGAAGGTAGGGGCAGAAGGAGTGTTGATAGTCGACCTCCCCCCGGAAGAGTCATTCGAGACTCAGCTGGCCGCAGATCGTGCCGGACTCGAATTAGTTTACTTATTAGCCCCAACGAGTACAAAAGAAAGAATTAGTGTTGTGTCAAGATTGTCTAATTCCTTTATTTACCTAGTTTCCGTTACAGGAGTAACTGGCGTAAGAAAAAAACTAGATAAAAATCTACAAAGCTTTATTGCAACCATAAAGCAAAAAACAAACAAACCCGTCTGCGTTGGATTTGGAATATCCGAGCCAGCACATGTTGAACAATTAAAAACAAAATGTGATGGGATTGTGATAGGTAGCGCCATCGTAAGGATTATTGAGAACAATTTAAAGAAAAAAGGCGAAATTATCAGTAAGATTTCGAATTTTATCTCAAAAATAAAGAAATCGACTTTTATTTAGGTACTTTAATACTTTAAGAATATATGGCAATCTATATGAGTCTATTGACTACATAGTGGTTTAATAGCTTGATTAATTCGCAACAAGGGGTGGCATTATGCAATTATTATTTAAAACTCGTTCGGCTGAATATACAGGCAGTGGTTCTCTTCCAAATGGTACGTTCGACGATACTTCTACATGGAAGCCAATGACAAAATATTTAGAAGATGGGGCTGTTAATTATCCTGACAAACCCATGTTTAAAATTGCTAACACAGAGGGGAACGTAGTCGAAACCTACTCCTACAAAGAAACCAACGACAAAGTTAATCAAGTAGCGAATGGATTAATTGAAAAAGTTGGAGTTAAAAAAGGCGATAAAGTTGGTATGTACATGCTTAACTGTGCTGAATTTGTTCTTTCAATTCTTGCTATTCATAAAACTGGCGCAATTCAAGTTCCGATAAATAAGGACGAGAAAGGTGAAAGACTTGCTTATATAATCAATTATTCTGATCAAGTCGCACTAGTTGTTGATTCTTCTGGTTTACCACTTATTCAAGAAATAGCAGACCAGCTAGAAAACCTAAAGGTTGTCTATGTAACAGGTGAGCCATCTGAGG
>CAJXCX010000123.1:0-3284 GCA_913051685.1 uncultured Spirochaetales bacterium | reverse complement strand
CCGTGGGATGTACTATTAAATGGCGGACGAAATAGTGGGGTTCATACCTCATAAAACCCCTATAAACACTGGGTTTCTTAAAAATATTTAACCCACGCCTTTACTCACGATACGATTATTATATGGTATCTGATTATGAAAAAGACAATAATAATGGGTATTTGGGATAATAGGGAAATCACAACCCACGTATATACCCACGTTTGCTACGAACCACACTCTCGCATAGTTCATTTACCCTACTTTTCCCTGAAAAATGGGGGTTTTCTTAACCCACGTATTTGGGAGTTATGAAATGACTAAAACCTCACATTTTTGATACAATTATCTTATGAGAACACTAAACTTATTTCTCTTATTTTTCTTTTTGTTTGCACTCAACTCATATTCTTTGCCTGAGTGTAAAGGGGATGACCCCACTAAATGGAACAATTGTGAAGGAACTGAAACTCATCCAGATGGTGAAAAATATATAGGTGAATTTAAAGATGGAAAAGTACACGGTAAGGGAACTAATACTTGGGCAAATGGTAATAAATATGTAGGTGAATTTAAAGATGGAAAAGTACACGGTAAGGGAACTATGACTTATTTTGATTCTAAAAGAGAAGTTTCTGGAATATGGAAAAACGGAGAATTAGTTGAATAAAAAACTATGCGTAACTGCACACTTACTGCACACGGATTTTGAAACCCCTATAAACAAAGGGGAATACGAGGAATGTACTATTAAATGGCGATAAAAAAACACAGAAAAGGGAAAATCAAACAACAGCATTCTAGGATTAAAAATCTGGATAGCTTTTTGGAAAAATTTATAGAGCCAATCGATTGTGTTAATCTGATAACCCCTGGAGCAATAAAGGTTGGAAAAGGAAAAGGAGAAAACTTAAAAGTTACATATGGAAGAGAGATTTATCAAGGATTAGGGGAAATATTAGTTGGTTGCAAGTTAAATGCTACGTCTGGGAATTCGAACCAAGAAATTTTTATCTCCACCAGCAATCCTCAGAAAGTGAAGGAAGTTATAAACAAAATTAATAAGAAATGATACTTAGTTGTTACCAACGGTCCTTGAGATTTCTTCATGTAGCTCTTCGCAGTTGTCGACTTTAAAATCGTTCACTGATATTGTTGCTTTTAGCCCGTTCTCTCTGAAGGATATCCGGATAGGGCTTTCGCCCGGATATTTATTAAAAATAGCCTTAAGGTTATTCGCTTGCTTTAATGAAATATCGTTCTTAAGATTAATTTTAATTGGCACCGGTACGTCATTAATAATTTGTACTGCATCTGTCTCATTAAAAGAATTAATAATTAATTTAGTATTCTCATCGGTTTTTTCAACCATCCCTGTTAACAAGAGAGGCATACCTACGATCAATCTGGATTCATATTTTTCAAATTCATCATTAAATATAATTGCCTCTAGTACATCAGATGAGTCTTCAAGATTGATTATGGCATACTTCTTTGAGTTCCTTTTGGAAGTTTTGATATTAATAGATGAGATAAAAGCCGCGATTGTCACCGCAGCCTTTTCATCTTCAAGTTTAATGTTGGATATTTTCCTGTAATTTATTTGTGACAATTTATGTTGACATATTTCTAGCGGATTAATTTTAACTGGATATCCAAGAATCTCTATTTCATATTTACTCAAATCGTGAGGTAGCCATTCCTTTGATTCTTCCAAAGGAGGCTCCGCGATAACCTCGTCTAATTCAAACAAAGTCTCTTGGCTTGCATCTTTATCTTTGTTGTTGTGGCCTACATAACTTAACAATAATTCCATATTGTTGTATAGAGTAGCTCTACTGTAGTTAAAACAATCTAACCCTCCTGATTTAATCAAGCTCTCAAGACTTTTCTTGTTCATCTTTCTGGAATCCATTAATGATAAAAATTCAAAAATATTCAAGAATTTATTTGAGCCATCTCGTGATTTTATAATGTTGTTAACGATATTGATGCCTAAATTCTTAATTGCACTCAATCCAAATCTTATGGAATTATCGATTGGTGTAAAACCTGACCCGCTCTCATTGATGTCGGGTGACAATATTTCGATACCCATTTCTTTGCATTCGCTTATATTTGAAACAATTTTATCCGATGTATTTATCTCTGTGGTCATAAGCGCTGCCATAAATTCACATGGATAATATGTTTTTAGAAATGCCGTTTGAAAAGTTATTATGGCATAGGCGGTGCTATGGCTTTTGTTAAAGGAGTATTCTGCAAATTTTTCCATGGTATCAAAAATTTCATGAGCAATTTTGGGGGAAAAATTATTTGATTCTGCCCCAGAAAGGAACCTCTCTCTTTGGGCCAACATTTCAGACGTTTTTTTCTTTCCCATTGCTCTTCTCAAAAGATCTGCCTCTCCCAAAGAAAAATTTGCAAGCACTGATGCCGTTTTCATTATTTGTTCTTGATATACAAAAAGCCCGTGAGTTTCTTGCAGAATCTCTTTCAGTTCAGGTGCTGGGTAGTCTGTTTTTTTCTTCCGATTTTTTCTGAGGATATATTCATCAACCATACCGCTATCTAAAGGACCAGGTCTGTATAGAGCTAACAAAGCAACTATATCTTCAAATTTGTTAGCCTTTAAATTGTTCAACACATCTTTCATTCCGCTGGATTCAATTTGAAATATTCCTCTGGTTAGTCCTTTTGACAGCATCTTGTAGACCTTTGGATCATTTAAGTTGGCAAACTTTATGTCCTCTTCAATATTCGGATTCTTACTCTTGATAAATCCTTTTGCAATTTTTATTACCGTAAGAGTCTTCAAGCCTAAGAAATCAAACTTTACAAATCCTAGTTCTTCTATCGCGGTCATGTCATATTGCGTTACTGTTTCGTTTTTCGATCCTCTAAATAGTGGAATCGTTTTATCAAGTGACTCATTTGAGATTACGACTCCAGCAGCGTGTGTGGACGAATGTCTTACTGAGTTTTCTAGTTTGACACCTAGATTATAAAGCTCGGTAAACTGATTAGTGGATTTTACTAATTGTTTAAACTCCTTAACCTTTTTGTAGCATTCGTTAAGTCCATATACTTTACCCCGGAACGAAGGGATTAGCTTCGTTAATCTATCAACATCTGCAAAACTAAAGCCAA
Organism: uncultured Spirochaetales bacterium; assembly: GCA_913051685.1. Classification (GTDB taxonomy): domain Bacteria; phylum Desulfobacterota_D; class UBA1144; order UBA1144; family UBA1144; genus UBA1144. The sequence continues at coordinate 155 of CAJXCX010000123.1, read as the reverse complement.
GGACTCGACCAACATCTTTTATTACTGCTTTAGATGACATAGTGCCAAAAGTACCAATTTGTGCTACTTTATCTTCGCCGTATTTCTCTGTTACATATCTTATTACGTCATCTCTTCCATCACCACAAAAATCTATATCTATATCTGGCATACTA
>CAJXCX010000122.1:0-3287 GCA_913051685.1 uncultured Spirochaetales bacterium | reverse complement strand
TAACAGGCATAGGAATGCTTTCTTCTTTAGGGATTGGGAAGGACCAGGTGTGGTCTAAAGTTAAAGAAGGTGTTTCCGGTATAGATTTTCTTACCAAAATTGATGCTTCGGATTTAAAAACTAAATTCGGCGGGGAAGTTCCTTCTGATTTTAATCCTGAAGATTTCATGGATGCTAAGGAAGCTCGAAGGAATGATATTTTTATCTGTTTCGCTGCCGCCGCGGCCTCTTTGGCACTTAAGGATTCGGGCTTGGAAATAACCGATGAGAATTCTCATTTGGTCGGATCCTATATTGGCTCGGGGATAGGTGGAATTCAGACTTTTGTAAATAATGTTAATGTCTACAATGAGAAAGGTCCATCAAGAGTTTCTCCATTCTTTGTTCCTTCCATGGTTCCAAACATGGCGGCTGGTTACGTATCAATTTTTAATAATTTAAAAGGACCAAATTGCGCTACTGCAACCGCATGTGCCGCGGGAGCCCATGCTGTAGCATATGCTGCCATGATGATTGAACGAGGAGATGCCGTAGCAATGGTAGCCGGAGGTGCTGAAGCACCACTGGTTCACGTGGCGATATCGGGATTCAATGTAATGAGGGCAATTTCTACCAGAAATGAGAATCCTCAAGGTGCGTCAAGGCCGTTCGACAAAGATAGAGATGGATTCGTTATGTCCGAGGGCTCCGGACTTGTTATTCTAGAAGAGTTAAACCATGCAAAAAAAAGAGGGGCGACAATTTATGCTGAGCTGCTTAGTTCAGGTATGAGCGGAGACGCTCATCATATTACATCTCCGTCTATCGAAGGACCTGTTATATGTATGAGTTCTGCATTAAGAAATTCAAAGATTAATCATGATGAGGTTGACTATATTAACGCTCATGGAACATCTACTCAGCAAAACGATATAAACGAAACGAATGCGATCAAGAAAGTCTTTGATTCTCATTCTAAGAATTTATTAGTGAGTTCAACGAAATCAATCACTGGTCATCTTCTGGGGGCTGCTGGTGGAATTGAAGCTGGTATTAGCGCATTAGCTCTTCACGAAGGGGTAGTTCCGCCAACAATTAATTTGGACAATCCCCAAGAAGGATGTGACCTTAATTATGTTCCACATGTTTCTATTGAGAAAGATATAAACGTGATTGTTAGTAATTCTTTTGGTTTTGGTGGAACTAATTGTAGTTTGGTTTTTAAGAAATTTGAGGGGTAAAATGAAAATCGCCATAGGCTCTGACCATAGAGGCTTTGCACTCAAGGAAGAGCTAAAAAATTATCTAGAAAAATTAGATTTTGGGTATAAAGACTTTGGAACTTTTTCTGACAAGGCGGTTGACTATCCGGATTCCGCATCTGAAGTTGCACAAAGAGTATCTCAGGGCCAGTTTGAAAGAGGAATTTTGATTTGCGCATCGGGGTGTGGAATGAATATAGTTGCGAATAAATATCCCAATGTTAGAGCTATTGTCGCAAACGATGTCAATGTGGCAATAATGTCTAGGTCTCATAATAATGCCAATATTCTTGCTTTAGGCGCCAAGCATCTATCAACCGCTGTAGCGAAAAATATTGTGGAGCTTTGGCTGACAACAGACTTTGAGTCAGGAAGGCACGAGGCACGGCTGAACAAGCTGAAACAAATAGAAAATATTAATTTCGGGGAATAGGTATTTGATTAACTAAATGGACAACAAAGATTTTTTGACCGAGATTGAGCTTCCAAATAGAAAACTTGCTTATTATTCTTTACCTAGATTGTCTGACAATCTTTCTTTTGATTTAGAGTGCATGCCGTACTCGTTAAGAATCTTGCTGGAAAACCTTATAAGGAATTTCGACAACAAGATTGTCAATGAAGAACTAATAAAGAAATTTATCTTTAATAAAACTGAAAAATTTGAAATACCCTTTAGACCTTCAAGAGTTATACTTCAAGATTTTACTGGAGTTCCTTGTGTTGCTGATTTGGCTGCCATGAGAGATATTGTAAGTAAATTGGGTGGTAATACAGAATCGATAAATCCTCTAGTTCCGGTTGATTTAGTAATTGATCACTCAGTTCAAGTTGATTATTTCAGAGAAGAAAATTCTCTTTCCTTAAATACGAAGCTTGAGTTTGAAAGAAATCAGGAAAGATATTCCTTCTTGAGGTGGGCACAAGAAGCTTTTACTAACTTTAGAGCGGTACCCCCAGGAAATGGAATTGTGCATCAAGTTAACTTAGAATATCTTGCCAAGCTAGTTCGGAAAATTAACAAAGATAATACTGAGGTTTGTATTCCAGATACATTAGTCGGAACGGATTCTCACACGACTATGATTAACGGTATAAGCGTCCTAGGTTGGGGGGTTGGAGGGATTGAAGCTGAGGCCGCTATGTTGGGCCAGCCCTTATATTTTTTAATTCCTGATGTAATAGGATTTAAGTTAGAAGGAAATTTGTGTGAAGGTGTAACCGCAACTGATTTAGTCCTTAATATTACTGAGGTACTTAGAAAAGAAGGAGTTGTAGGCAAGTTCGTGGAGTTTTACGGATCTGGATTGGACAACTTACCCCTTCCAGATAGGGCAACAATTGCAAATATGGCACCTGAGTATGGAGCGACGATGGGGTTCTTCCCTGTTGACCAAGAAGCACTAAATTATTTGAAATTAACTGGGAGAACATCAGAAGAAATAGAGTTGGTGGAAACATATTATAAAAGCCAAAATAGTTTTCGAGATAAATCAAGCAAAGACCCAGAATATTATAAATCTCTATACTTAAATCTTGAAACTGTGCAACCCTCACTCGCAGGACCCAAAAGACCTCAGGACAGGATTCTTCTATCAGAAATGAAGAATACTTTTCATAAAGAATTGAAATCAAGGGAAATTAATAATTTAGATAATTTTAAACTAAAAAGTTCTAATGAATCTTTAAAGAATGGTTCGGTAGTATTGGCAGCTATTACAAGTTGTACTAATACTTCTAATCCTTATGTCATGATTACGGCGGGATTAGTTGCAAAAAAAGCTTGCGAATTGGGATTAAAAGCTCCTTCGTATGTTAAGACTAGTCTAGCTCCAGGTTCAAAGGTAGTTGTTGACTATCTAAGTAATGCCGGTTTATTAGATAGCTTATCCCAAATAGGTTTTAAAACAGTTGGATTTGGTTGTACAACTTGCATAGGAAATAGTGGCCCATTGCCACAAGAAGTGGGCGACATAATTGTAGATAATTCTTTACATGTAGCAGCGGTGTCAAGTGGAAATAGAAATTTTGAAGGAAGGGTTCACC
>CAJXCX010000121.1:0-3313 GCA_913051685.1 uncultured Spirochaetales bacterium | reverse complement strand
AAGTTTTGTGGGTGCTAGTTTTGTTACGCCTATATATACAGCTGAAGTTACGGGATTAGGGGTTCTAAAAATATTAGAGGGCTTACGATCTGTTTGTCCTGAATGTAAATTTTACCAGGCATCATCTTCAGAAATGTTTGGAAAAGTACTAGAGACGCCTCAAAATGAAGACACGCCATTTTATCCCAGATCTCCTTATGGTGTTGCAAAGGTTTATGCACATTTCATTACAAAAAATTATCGAGAATCCTATAATGTATTTGGGGCCTGCGGAATCTTATTTAATCATGAGTCTCCATTAAGAGGAAACGAGTTTGTTACAAAAAAAATAGCAAAGTCTATCGCTAAAATAAAAAAAGGCCAACAAGATCAGTTGGTATTAGGGAATTTAGAATCAAAAAGAGACTGGGGCTTCGCGGGAGATTATGTCGAAGCAATGCATCTAATGTTACAAGCAAACAAGCCTGATGATTATGTAATCTCTACAGGCGAAACCCACTCCGTAAAAGAATTTGTGGAATTTTCCTTAATAGCTGCTGATGTTAACTTCGAATGGGAAGGTGAAGGTGTCAATACTTGTGCAATTTCGAAAGATACTGGCAAAAAAATTGTGATTTCTAGTGAAGAATTTTACAGGCCAGCAGAGGTTGATTTGCTACTAGGAGATTATTCCAAAGCAAAAAAAGCGTTAGGATGGGAACCTAAGACAAAATTTAGCTCTTTAGTTGAATTAATGGTCGAATACGAACTCAACAACAATTAAAAACTGTAGAATTTAAACAACCCCATCACCATAAGAGAATACTGATTAGGGGAGCCCTGTTTGTCTACCAACGGGCTATCGGCCGCATCGCCAATCAATCTTTGGTATTCCGCATTAATTAAGATTGTTACTTTGTCCGTTATCGGTGAAACCAAATTGTTCATTATCGAAATTCCGTAGAATCCTGAACCAGGCGTGTGGGAAGTGTATTTGGCGTTTATAGGAGTTCCGAACCATGTGTCCATAAACTCAGAATTTCCATATTGATAGGACAAAGAAGTTTTATTCACAAAAAGTTGCTCAAAGGTTATCCATATAGATTTCGTATAGCTAAGAGAAAAATCTGCATCAATACTATCGCCAACATCATCAATAGCAGTTAACGCACTCGTACCCAAAGAAAAATTATAGGGCAATTTGTACTCAAAATCTAATCCAACATCATGGCCAGGATCAATTTCTTCTAGTGTGAACAACGAGTTATCATCACCTTGCTGTCTTCCAAAGTCATACTCCCAGATAAGTCCAAACGAAAGTAAACCATTATCGACAAGGCCTAAACTAGCAGAAGGACCAGAAATTTCAAAAGAATTAAAATAATTTTTATCTTGATTACGATATCGAAAAGCTGCAACCGGAATCCAGATAAACCTCCTTGAACTTGAGCCTAAATAAGTTTGTTTGCTTACAAAACCTCCACCAATATACATAGAAGAATTTTCTTTTGGTCTAATTTCTCCATCTTCGGCAAATGCCGTAAAAGAGAAAAGGAATAATGCAAGAAAAATAAATACGAATCTCATTTATACACCTTCGCTTATGCTATAACATGACACATCTGAAATAATCTATCAAGAGTTGAAGCACTCTCTTTGTCCCATATTTCCCTAATAATTACCAAATTATTGTTTCGCGGCAAGGACAAAATGTAAAAATAAGTACAGTAAATAAAACTAATAAATTTCCCATATATCCACTCCCGTATAATGATTTATTTCAATGCTGCTCCAAATCTTTCTCAACATCAGAATGGTCGCCAACAACAATGTGGTGTTCGCTTTTTGCGACATATTTCTCTAAAAACGGTATTAAAAGTAGAGGTAAAAAACCGCCTGTAACAATCCCCAATGTAGCAGGTCTTATATCAGGATCAAGCAACGATGCTATCAAATCCGCAACAACATGGGCTATAACAGCTCCGCCAATTCCTGCAATATAACCATTTGAAACAATTTTAAGGAATCTATTTATACTCCAACCTGAATAGTAACCGATTAGCATTATTCCAACATGAACAAGGCCGAATATAAATCCCCTTAAAAAGAATTTATCAGAAAGAAATGCCCACTCTTCGATTAAATGTTCCACTAGCTACACTCCTTGCAAATTGTTGATACTTCAAGTTCGAAATTAGAAAAACTATATTTCGACAAAGAGTGTTTCTTCAACATATTTACAAACAAATCTGATTTTAATTCTTCACTATCGCCACATTTTTTGCATATAGCTATAGCAGGATTGTGTTTTTTATCGTGTGAATGCATACATAGCAAATAAGTTTTATTTTGATTAGATTTATGAATAAATCCTTTTTTTATTAAATTATCTAAAGATCTATAAACTGTCATTGGTTGAACTTTTTTTACCTTCTGTAATTCTTCTAAAATACCGTAGGCCGTAAGGGTCTTTTTGGATTTTTTAATTATATCTAAAACAATTTCTTGGTTATCCATGTTATGTTATAACATAACATATTATTAACAGTAAGCAAGTCAGATATAAACGAAATATTTTGTTAAGTAATAACAGGGATGATCGCTGAAAGAATATGAAACATATCCTTTTTACCCTAACAATATATCTAAGGTCATCATAATCACTAAACCTACGACAAAACCCCCGGTTGCATAGTTTTCATGTCCCCTTCTATGAGTTTCAGGAATAATCTCATGGCTTATAACAAAAAGCATTGCACCAGCTGCAAAGCCAAGAGCCCATGGCAGTACAGGTTGAAATATCGTTACGACGCTAACTCCTAAGAAACCAAAAACGGGTTCAAAAAGACCTGTTATTGTGGCAATAGTAAAAGATTTGATCCTTGTATAGCCGACACCTAATAAGGAGAAGGCAACGGCCATTCCTTCTGGAATATTTTGAAGCCCTATTCCTATAGCAAGACTAGTGCCATTTGAAACATCTCCTCCACCAAACCCTACGCCAACCGCAAGACCCTCGGGCATATTGTGTAGTGTAATAGCGATAATAAACAACCAGATTTTTGAGAGTTTCAACTTGGTTACCTCACTATGGGAGCCCCCTAGAATAAAATGCTCATGAGGAGCTTTGTTTTGCAACACCCAGATGATAACGACTCCCATAATAAGACCGCTAAGTACAACCGCCAATGAAGCGGTCCTGGTATGATACATGGCTTCAGCATAATCAAGTCCGGGGATGATTAACGAGAAAAAGCTTGCTGCAAGCATAACACCCGCGGCAAAGCCCAAAGAAGTATCTTCAAATCTCTCAGTCAATTTTTTAACAAAGAAA
>CAJXCX010000120.1:0-3333 GCA_913051685.1 uncultured Spirochaetales bacterium | reverse complement strand
TTCCTACTCTTTATCAAAGGAATGGTAGTGTTATAAACGCTAAGTATCTACGTGGTGCTGTAGACTATGGTCTAGCAAATGGTGACAATTTAAACCTTCAAGTTATTATGGCTTGGAATGAAAATGACAAACCTGCTGACCAAAGTATAGGTACTAACGCCGGTGCTTCTGACGGAGTGGACGGTACTATCGACGGATACTTAGGTACTGAGTATGAAGCTACATATTCAATGGATCTAGTTGATGGAGTTGAACTTTCATTAATTGGTTCTTACATTGATGTAGGTAGTGGTCTTGAGGATGCTTTAATCGCTCAAGCGTACGGAGCTACTGCTGGCATGAGAGCAAAGTCTTTATTGGAAACAGAAGGAAATATCTGGGCATTTCAGTCTAGATTAATGATTTTCATTGATGATTTCTTTAAAGCTCCTGCTGCAAGTAAGTAGTAACCTAATATTATCTATTACAGGGGGTCCTAATTTTAGGACTCCCTTTTTTTTTATAATCTGATACATTAATAGTAGTGTTTTTTAAAATACTTCTTTTTCTTATTCTTTTTGTATCACCGGCATTGTCCGTATCATTGGAAGGTGCTATACAGCATGCTTTGGGAAACAATAAAAACATCATAATTCAGGAGGCCGAATTAGAATCAAGCCTTGGTGCAATAAAAGAATTTCAATCTATATACGATCCAAGTTTAAATATTGAGCTGTCTTATATTGATTCTACCATTCCTTCCACATCTGCTTTTGCAAAAAATAATGTTATAAGTGAAGATTTAACTTATACTGATTTGGGAATCGAAGGCTATTTACCTACGGGGACACACTATACATTATTTAATGCTGAACTGAACAAAACCAAAACTGATTTAGGTACAAGCGCTATTAGCCCTAAATGGGAGACAGATTTAGAATTTTCAGTACGTCAAAATTTACTTAAGGATTTCGGACCTGAAGTGAATAATTCCAAAATAATAATTGCAAAAAGAAATGCCGAGATATCTAAAATTGAACTCGAGAGAGTCATTTCCTCGACAATTTTAGAAATTGAAACAAAATATTGGAACGCGGTATATGCCAAGAAGAATCTTAAACTTGCTGAATCATCATTGCATCTTGCTGAAGATTTAGTAGAAAAAAATAGAGTTGAAGTCGAAGTGGGCTCTTTGCCAAAAATAGCTTTGTTGCAGGCTCAATCAGAAGTTGCCTTTAGGACAGTTAAATTCATTAAAGCTGAAAATGCTTATCATACGTCTTTAGATTCATTAAAAATGTCTCTATCGATACCTTTCTCTCAAAGAATTACTGTTAATGATGATATTGAACAAAAAATGTTAAAACGGATTGAAGAAAACGAACTAGAATCCATTGTGCTAAATAACAGACCCGAAATCAGGCAAGAGTCTATGCAACTTGAAAACTCAAAGCAACTTGTCGAATACTATTCTAACCAATTGCTACCAGATTTTGATATTGAAGCGTCATTGTCGTACGCAGGGCTCGGAGGTTCTAAAAATCCCGACTATTCTAGTTCAATACTTGGGTCTCCTAAGATTGCCAATAAGTACGACGAAGGATTTTCAGATTCGATGGACACATTGAGATCCTTAGAAAACAAAACTTGGAGTATAGGTGCTAGACTAAGCATTCCATTGGGCAACAATGCTGCTGAAGGAAAATACGAGACAGCGATTGCTCGGAAAAATCAAAGACTTATACTGCTAGATCAATTGTTAGACTCGATTAACTTAGAAGCACGAAGTTCTTACAGGGAAGTAATGTCGAATGCAAAGAAGATTGAATCATCTAAGTTGAATCTATCCTTACAAGAAGAAGTATTAAACATTGAGGAGGAGAGATTTAAAATTGGCATGGCAACGATGAGGGATGTCTTAGAGGCCCAGAGAGATTTAATTAATGCCCAGGTTCAATACAATAAAGCGTTAGCGGACTACAATGTTTCAATTACTGCATTAGATTATTCACTGGGGCTTCTGGTCAAAGAAAAAAAGATTGTTTTGGACAATTAGTGCTTAAAGTGTCGAACTCCGACAAATATCATAGCTATATTATTTTCGTCGGCGGCTTGAATAACTTCCTCATCTCTGATTGACCCACCAGGTTGTACTATGGCTGTTATACCTGCACTTGCGGCTTCATCTACACCATCCCTAAATGGAAAGAAGGCATCAGAGGCTAAAACGGACCCTTCGGTCCCATAATGATCCTTGGCTTTTATCCTGGCGAGTTGTACAGAATTTACTCTATTCATTTGACCAGCTCCAATCCCAACGGTTTTGTTGCCTCTCGCAAATACTATGGCATTTGATTTCACATTCTTACAGACTTTCCAAGCTAACAATAAAGTTTTGATTTCGTCCTCAGTTGGATTTCTTTTAGTGGCTACTTTGTAATCTATAAAATCTTCATCAGATGTAATATCTGCATCCTGATAAAGTATGCCTCCGACCACTTTTTTTATGTCCATTAGAGTCTCGTTTTTATTAGATAGAGGAGGGGTTTTTAGCACTCTAAGATTGGGTTTGGATTTTAAAATCTCTAAAGCATCTTCGGAATACTCAGGTGCTATTAGCACCTCAATAAATGTTTTTGTTATCTCGTCGGCTACGTCCTTCTCGACTTTGTTGTTAAACGCAACGATTCCTCCAAAAGCGCTAATTGGATCGCAATCTCGTGCATCGATATATGCCTGTAGGAGATTTTCGTGTTCTGCGACACCACAAGGATTGTTATGTTTCACTATTACACAAGCGTTAGTTTTGAACTCTTTGACTGTCTCAAGGCAAGAATCGGCATCGTAAATATTATTTAAAGACAATTCTTTTCCCTGTAATTGATTTGAATTAGCAATACAGGATTCGGTGATATTATCTTGAACAAAAAAAGATCCTTGTTGGTGTGGATTCTCTCCATATCTTAAATCGTATGACTTTTTATAATGAAGTGTTAATGTTTCTGGAATTTTATTCTTCGAATTATCAAGGCCTAAGATACCTAAATGATTAGATATCGCGGCATCATATTTTGCAACATAAGAGAAGGCTTTTTTAGCCAGATTGTAATTAAATTCCTTATCGATGGTTAGTGCACCATTAGATATTTTCCCAATAAGAGATTCGTAGTCTGAAGGATCGACTATGACACTAACATCTTGAAAATTCTTCGAAGCTGCTCTTACTATTGTAGGGCCACCAATATCAATATTTTCAATGACTTCCTGAAAACTAACCCTTTCATTTGCAATGGTTGCTTCAAAAGGATAAAAATTTACAATTACTAAATCTATAGAGCTAATCGCTTGACTCTT
>CAJXCX010000119.1:0-3347 GCA_913051685.1 uncultured Spirochaetales bacterium | reverse complement strand
CGACCATATTAACTCTGGAAAGAGAATAATTCTCGCCGAAGGAGCAAATCTCTCGTCACAACTTGGATAATGTAAGACATAGTAACGTTATTTAGCTATTTAAATTTATCCGTCACATCTACGTCACACATAGAAAGAGAAAGTGAGGAGAAATGGCGACAATTAGAAAACATTTTGGCAAGTGGCAGGTCATCATAAGACGTAGAGGTTATCCACACGTAGCAAAATCATTTACTGAGAAAAGTACAGCTTCAACATGGGCTAAGGAAACTGAATTAGCTATGGAGAAAGAAACCTATAATGATGTATCAATAGCTGCACGTACAACTCTACGAGAGGTAATTCTTAAATACAGAGACGAAGGGATATTACATTTAAAATCTGCACGTACTATTAAATCTAAACTTAATATCATTCTAAAAGATAAGATCGCAGCTTATGGTTTGACTCAACTAAGATCTAAGCATATCTGGGAGTTCAAAAAAAGAATTGCAGAAGGTAGATCTCCCAAAACAATCAATATGTATATAGAAACATTAAATAGTGTGTGGAAGTACGCTAGGATCAACTTATCTATTGCTGTTCCAGCCGAGGCGCCAGCATCATTAGTAGCTAGAGAAAAAGTCAATAATGAAAGAGACATCACACTTACAAGAGCTGAGTATGAACGATTATTAACAGAGGCTAATAACCAGCCTACAAAGTATGGTCAGTTACCTTTTCCAATGCTTGAAGATCTAATTAAATTTGCAGTTTTAACTTGTTGTAGGTTTTCAGAAATGATCAATCTTAAAAGAGTTGATACTGATTTTTCTAAAAGATTAGCCACGTTTAAAAACACAAAGAACGGCACAGATAGGGTTTGCCCATTATCAGATGAAGTAATTGCAATTCTAAAAAAATATCCGTTTGGGGATAAATTCTTTCCAATTAAGAATAGAGATAGATTCAAAGAATATTGGTATAGAGCTAGAAAAAGAGCAGGGTTAGATTACTTACGCTGGCATGATCTCCGTTCAGTAGGAATTAAATTTCATGTATTGAATGGTATGCAGTTGCATGAGGTAGCTCTCCTTAGTGGACATAAAACATTAGCAATATTACATAGAAGATATTTAAGAATGAAACCAGAAGATTTATTAGAGAAAATTAATACTGTGGTTAATCTAAAATGAAGAAACGAGAAATACCGGAACTAAATTAAATTAGGCAATTGTGTCTTTCTCCTATGCGTTCTGGGAAAATATATTATTGCAGAAAGATTTAAAACGTCTATATCTGTCCTTAAGTGGAATGAGATAGAATTCTCCGAACATACACTTTCAAACCTTTCAAAAAAATTCATTAAATAAACAAGGATTAGATACAGCTATGTTAAAGAGAAATATATTTAAGAAGGTAGAATTATATCTTGATCAAGATAAAATCAGAATTTGTCATATTAAGTCTAATGACATTTTTTCTTTTCATAAAACTATATACAAGTTTCTCACTCATCTAATCCTGTCTGAGATTTAACCCGTCGGAGCTGTTGTAGCTGACAGTTCCGACATTACAGACAAGGAAAAAAATGCGAAAAGAAGATGAAACAAGAGGCATTGGGGATAATCAATTTCCAATGGCAGACAAATTAATTCAAGCTAAAGGATTAATTTTAAAATCAATCTCAAGAGCTATCGGTGTCCAAAATAACGCTTGGTCAAACAAGAATACTTATACTAATAAATGTTTCAACAAGACCGAAGAAGCAACCGATTTTGGTTTAGATGCTTATAATTTAATTAACGACTTTATAAGAGAAGAACTAAATCAAGAACCTGATGTTAAAGAGGGCTCATTATGTGAGGTTGAAGATGCCTAATAATCCTAAACTAACTCCAGAACAAAGACGCAAACAAAATCTTCTAAAAATCTGGGGCATTCAAGACGGTCCACACAATCCAAACTTTCGAAATATAATCAGAAACGCTGTTTATGAAGCAGACGCCGAGAAGAAAAAAATATCTAAAGCCACTCCACCAAAAGTTGACGTCGATTCAATAACAAAGAGTCGAATGTTCCTCGAGAAAGTTAGAGAGGAAAAAGTTGAGTTTAAGCAATTAAAATTTGACTTTGATAAGGAGCAACAATAATGGTTCTTCGCGCTGATTGGGAAATAGCACAAGCTGCTAAAAAAATAGTTAATAACGGGATGTATTTCATCCCGTTATTTGCCAATAAAAAAAATAACGGAGATGTAGATTTTCTAACTAGGGATTATACTGAACAAGATTTAATCCCAAATGGCAATCTTGGTATCAATCCAAAAAAATCAAGAAAATATGTTATTGATTTAGATAGTGAGCTTGCAATTAAGTTTGGGAACATGTGGCTACCTAACAATACAACTATAGGTGCAAGACAATATCCAAACGGAAAAATAGAAAGAACGCATTTTTATTTTGAAAGCGACGGAAGTTTAGAAACAAATATTAAATCACTACCCGCAGAGCTTTATTGGGACCATAATATAGTTGCTTTTGGCACTACTATTCATAAGCAGACCAAGGAGCTAATGAAGCGTTTTTGGGCGTCTGAGGACTCTATTTTGCCCTTTAATAATTCAATTTTAAAGACTTTCCATAAGATTAACTTTGCTTCCGAAGTTGGAAAATATCTCGATCAAACTAATCAGGGAGGATTAAGATTAGATAGTTGTTTCTGGAGATATTGCAAAGATTGGTCAGACGAAGATCGTTTAAATTTTTTAACAGATTTCTTTAGTGTAGTTAGACCAAACAGCCAACATAACAACAGAAAAGCTTGGGAGAGAATTATTAAAATGAATAACGATAACTCTTCAAACAATGCAGGTTATGATCATTTCGCAGATTACATCGGTGTTGATCGAGAAAAAGTTAGAACTTGGTTTGGATGGATAGGTGAAACGCCGGGAAAAACTAAAAGCAAGAAATCCTTTAGAAATTTTTTAACTGCTGGGATTGATATGCAGAAGTTAAGAACGGAAGATATTCCACCACTTCAATTTTCTATCAAACCAATACTGCCTGAGGGATTGGTTTTGTTTTGTGGCAGAGCTAAATCAATGAAGTCGTGGACAATGTTATTGATCTGCTATGCAGTTAAAAATGGTTTGAAATTTTTAGAACACACAACAGTTCAAGGAGATTGTTTATATTTAGGACTAGAAGATTCTAAACGTAGATTAAAAGATAGAGAAAAAAAACTTAATCTTGATAAATTAACGCCCCCTTATGTTGATGTCACAGCTCCATATTTGGGTATGGGACTTGAAGAATCTTTGCAAACTTGGATTGATTCAGTTCCAAATCCTAGACTTATTTGTA
>CAJXCX010000118.1:0-3406 GCA_913051685.1 uncultured Spirochaetales bacterium | reverse complement strand
CTGATGCAGGTTCGGCAGCTGTATTGGGATACATAATTTGCACGGAAATTCTATCCGCTTTCAGAATAACTCTCTATTACCATTTATTGCAAAAAAAGAGAACCATGAATTATTCAAAAAAATTAATACTATTGGTTTACATAGGAATTTGCTTTTGTAAAGTATCTGCTCAAAATCCAAATATCATTTTAATAATGTCTGATGACCAAGGATGGTATGATGTAGGATTTAATGGAAATAACGAAATAAGAACACCAAATATAGATAAACTGGCAACAAAGGGGGTTATCTTCGATAGATTTTATTCTGCATCTGCAGTATGTTCACCAACGAGGGCAAGTGTAATCACCGGGAGAAATCCCCTTCGGATAAATGTTCCTACTGCGAATGAAGGACATATGAAAGTTGAAGAAATAACACTTCCTGAAATTCTTAAAGAACGAGGTTATTCTACAGGTCATTTCGGCAAATGGCATTTAGGCACACTTACACAATTAACTATTGATTCAAACAGAGGGGGAAAAGAAAAATTCCTTAAAGACTATAGCATCCCAACAATGCATGGTTATGATGAATATTTCTGTTCCGAATCTAAAGTGCCAACTTTTGACCCCATGGTTTATCCGTCTTTGTTCGAAAAAGGAGAAAGTAAGCATTATGGCTGGAGAGCCGTTGAAGATAATGAATCCACAAAGCTTTATGGATCTGCCTATTGGAAAGGAATTGAAGAAAAAGGCACTACCAATATAAATGGAGATGATTCAAGAATCATTATGGATAGGGTCACTCCCTTTATTGAAAACTCCGTAAAAGAAAACAAACCGTTTTTTACAACAGTATGGTTTCATACTCCACATTTACCTGTAGTTAGTGATAGTATTCATCGTAGCCATTTTAGTACAATGGATTTGCAAAAACAAATTTATTACGGAACTATAACGGCTATGGACAAGCAAATTGGAAGACTTTGGTCGAAGCTTGAAGAGTTGGATATTCAAGATAAGACAATTATATGGTTTTGTAGTGATAATGGTCCGGAAAAAAATACTCCCGGCAGCGCATACGTTTTTCGTGAACGAAAAAGGAGTTTATATGAAGGGGGTGTACGAGTCCCGGCTTTTGTAATTTGGATAAATCATATAAAAGAGGGAATCAGATTAGATTTCCCATCAGTTACAAGTGACTATCTACCTTCAATACTTGATATCTTAAAAATTAATTACCCAGACAACAGACCCATTGATGGAGAAAGCCTTTGGGGATTATTGCAAGGAGAAAAAAAATTACGAGAGAAACCGATTGGATTTTTATTTCGTCAAAAAATATCTTGGGTCAATAATCAATATAAACTTATTAGCGTTGATAATGGTGAAAGCTTTGAACTCTATAATTTGATTAATGATAGAGCCGAAAAAGAAAATATTGCTCAGAAAGAACCCGAAATTGTTACAAAAATGAAAAAGGATTTATTTGAATGGATAAATTCAGTTGAAAATAGTAAAAAAGGATTGGATTATAACTGATATAGCGACAAATGGTAACAGATTTAAGTGTCTTATGAGGTCGTCACGCAAACATAGATAAAGAAATAAAAATGAAATTAACAAAAATAATTACAGGAATTATTACGCTAGCATCACTTTCACTTTTTGCTCAAAAAACTTTTGATACAAATGGAGAAGATTGGAAAGTACCAAAATCTCCAAAATGGGAAGAACTAAAAAAAGAACCAATTCCTGAATGGATGATTGATGCAAAATTTGGAATGTACACGCATTGGGGAATATACTCTGTTCCTGCGCACGGTGGTCCAGATTATGTGAAAGAATTGTATGCGGCAAATGGAAAAGATAGAAAAGGCGTTAAAGAATACCACGAAGAAAAATATGGGCCAATAAAAGATTTTGGTTACAAAGATTTTGTACCAATGTTCACTGCCGATAAATTTGATGCGAAAGAATGGGTCGCTGTAATGAATGGTGGTGGGGCGAAGTTTGGTGGAATTTGTTTAGCGCATCATGATGGGTTTTGTTTATGGGATTCTAAATACACGAAATGGGACTCAAAAGATATGGGGCCTAAAAAAGATATTTACGGGGAAATTGCAAAAGAAATTCGTAAAACAGATATGAAACTGTTGGCTACGTTGCATATGGCGAGAACTTATGGATATGTATTTGATAAAGATCATACTAAAGAAGAAAAAGAAACTTGGGATATTTATGATAATAATAATAGTTGGATTTATAGAAATAAAGACAAAGAACCGAAAGAGAAATTTGGACAAGAATGGGCTAATAAAGTAAGAGAGGTTATTAATAATTATTCTCCAGATGTACTTTGGTTTGATGGATTGTCTGGCTCCATTAAAAATGAAGAAGTGCCTCAAGATACCATAGTTAATATTTTTCAAGACTATTATAAGAAGAAGGGTATGAATGGAGACGATGTGGTAGTATGTAACAAATTACCTAGTTCAAAAGTTTGGAATTTCCCATTAGGTTTTGGATTACGTTGTTACGAAAACTGTCGCGATATGGAAGTAGAACCGGAAGGGTATTGGTTGTCAGATAGAGCTATTAGTTACCCTTGGGGATATGTAAACGACAAATTTTATAAAGATAAAGCGCCTTATCAAATTAGAAGTTTGGTAGATATGGTAAGTAGGGGTGGCATTATGCTTATGTCCTTAACACCTAGGGGTGATGGATCTATAGATCCACAAGCTGTTGAAATTATGAAAGGTATGGGTGCTTGGTTAAAATTAAACGGCGAGGCTATCTATGCTACTCGTAAATGGAAAATTCCTGCTGAGGGTCCATCAAAAATGTTAAAATACAATAAGAGAAAAAAAGTACTTCGATGGAGTTTTAGAGAAATTGGTGTTAAAGATATTCGTTTTACTAGAAATAAGGCAAATACGAAATTGTATGCTATTGTATTAGGGAATCCAGAGAGTGGTGATTATCAAATAAAATGTTTGGCAAAGGGAGAAAAAATTGCAACAGGTAAAATTTCTAAAATATCTTTAGTCGCTACGGATGAAGAAGTAAAATGGGGACAAACAGCAGATGGTTTAACAATCAAATTTCCTGAAAATGGTGTTAGTGAAATTGCCAATGCTTTTAGAATTGAAGTAGAAGGTAGGTTATTGTATTGATCAAAATAAGTAAACCAACCGATTTACTCCTTCTTTCAATCAGTTTGTTTTTGATCTTCAGTTGTGCGAGCCAGGTGGCAATACCTGATATCTTACCGGTACAGGAATTCAAAACTGAACAACCCGTAAATCCTGAAGCCATACTGAATTTACCATCGGAGCGGATGGAGGAGTGGAACGACTGGAAATTTGGCATGTTTATCCATTGGGGCGCCTGGTCACAGACAGACATTGGCTACATTTGGC
>CAJXCX010000117.1:0-3429 GCA_913051685.1 uncultured Spirochaetales bacterium | reverse complement strand
CTCGCTTAGTTGCTAAGAAAGGAATAAAGGGATTTATAGACAGGATATTCGTGAAAATAATTAGTGCTGTAGAAAATGCTGTATTTTTAGTAGTAGGCGATGGGCCCGAGAAGCTAAGGATAGAACAGTCTATTAAAAAGTTTGGGCTGGAAGATAAGGTTTGTTTGATAGGTTCTGTTGAGCATAACTCTTGTATTTATAAAGCGCTATTCAGTATAGCAGATGTGTTTGTTATGCCAAATATAAAAGTAGAGGGTGATGCAGAAGGTTTTGGAGTAGTTGCGCTGGAGTCATCGGTCAGGGAATTGCCTATAGTTGCTTATGGTGTAGATGGCATAGGTGAGGCTGTACACAATAATGAGAATGGTATGTTAGTTGAGGAGGGTAATGAAGGATTGTTTATTGATAATCTCCTTTATTTTCTTAGAAATAAAGATTCAAAGCAGAAGTTTGGTGAGAAAGCGAAGAAGTATACTCTTGGTCATTTTGGTTGGGATATTATCTGCGATAGGTATATAGACCAATACAAGAAAATACTTAATAAATAAGTTGTGAGGTTTGAAAGGATAGAATACCCTGAACCATAAGAAAATATTGTTATATTTGTTTTTGTTCTTTGCCAGCCTGTATTCATTCTTTTCCATAGGGCATTATGGTGGAGATGGATATGAAGAATATCTGACGGCTGAGAGTATTGTCCTTGATAGAGACTTCCAACTTCATGATAGGCCCCATGATCCAGATCAGTTGAACTATAAATCTGGTGTGGGGATTGAAGGTAGAAACGGGGGGACATATTCTGCGCGCAGTTGTCTGGGAGTTACGTTTCCATTGTCTCTCTTTTATGCTCTCGGTCATATAGCGGCATCTTTTCTTAAGAATGTCCCACATGATTTTATAACTATACTCTTTGCATCATTCTATAATCCTTTCATATCTGCTTTTACTGTGTTGTTTGTTTTTGCCATTTCGGGCCATCTTGGGTTTAAGCCTGTAACCTCTTTAATATTGTCTCTGATATATGGCCTTTCTACCATGGCTCCTGTTTACACAAGAACCGGTTTTGCGGAACCAACATTGGTTCTGTTTTTGCTGATCAGTGTCTATTGGATTATTCGTTATTCGAAAAACTTAGAAGAAAGATGTCTGATATATTCCGCTCTAGCTCTTGCTTATTGCGTACTTACAAAGGCAATAGGGTTTATATTCTTCCCTTGTCTTCTGGTGTATATTTTTTGGTGTATTTACGCAAAGAAACAGAATTTATTCGATAGATTAAAGCCGGTTGCTATTTTCGCAATAGTGTTTATTTTCAGCAATTTCCTTGTATTGTCCTATAATCACATTATTTATGGAAGTATACTTAGTTTTGGAAAGGATAATCCTGTTACTATTGCAACCAGTGTGGCCCAATCAACACATTTTGTAAAAGGAGTTTATTATTATTTGATTAGCCCCGGCAAGGGAGTAATATTGTTTAATCTGCCAATTATATTGTCATTTGTTGCTTTAGCTAAAATTCCAAAAGAGAGAAGGAAAGAGGTGGTATTGTTTTTGTTAATATTTATAGTTAACCTTCTGTTTTTTGTGAAATCTTTTAAAAGAGGATCTCTTTTTAGCTGGGGGCCACGGTATCTCTTGCCGTCGATACCATTTCTTGTTTTACTCATCGGATATTATTATGAAGGCTATAAGAATCTTACTGGAAGAATTTTTGTTTGGCTTTTGTCTGTAGTAGGTTTTCTTGTTATGTTTCCATGCATGTTTATTAACCAGTCAAAATTCTATCTCTTTGTTGTTGAAAAGTTGAATTTGGACGAATATCTTATAAACTTCATACCAGACTTGTCGCCGATAATGGGTGCCTGGTGGATGTTTGTCTCCAGGATCATACAAAATATTACAGGCAAGGATATTCTGTTTGTATTTGCTCCGGATTACTGGTTGATTAATAAAGTAAGCGTTTCTATGGGGGAGTATAATTACATAGACTTGTGGTTTGTAAAAGTCATGGAAGCGTCACCATCTTTTGCTCCGGCTGTGTATGCGGTTTTGACATGTCTTGCATTATTATCTATTGTGTCATTTTACAAAGTATGTGTGTTAATTAGTAGTAAAGAAAATATTGAACAGTACTAGTTTCCGTCCTGGCTTTTGCATTTAAACTTGAAATATGTGAGCGTATGAGAGCAGAAACACCATTAACAGATAAACAGATTATTGATTCAACAAAGTTAAGAAAGAGATTGTTGCTTACACATAAGATTTGTTATTACTTAATAGCTAAGCTTCAATTCAAAGATCATAATTCGCTTTTATTAAGGAATATTACAAAGTTTATTTTGCTACTATTAAGAAATATTGCAAAACTATTTTTGCCACCCTTAGGGAATCCAATTGTTTGTCCGACTGTTTTCGGCTTTGATATTTGCCTAAGCACCAATGGGGGAGCCTGGGTCTATTATTTAGGTTTTTATGAATTGGGAACTCTTGGCATAATCAAAAAGTGTCTACAGCCTGGTGACACATTTATTGATGTTGGTAGCAGCATCGGATTAATGACCTTGACGGCCTCATTTGCTGTAGGTAAGCGAGGGAAAGTCTTCTCTTTTGAACCTGACACAAAACGTTATGAAAATTTACTAAACAGTATTGCCATTAATAACATAGAAAATGTAGTCGCATTCAATTGTGGGTTAGGCATGGAAGAGAAATCAACTCGATTATATAAAGATAGGTGTAGTCCGTCTCTCGTTGAAGTTAAAAGAAATGCACCGTATGAGACAGTAAAAGTAGCCTCATTAGATTCTATTCTAAATAAGAGGAAAATATCAACAGTGAAATTTGTTAAAATAGATGTAGAAGGATACGAAGACGAGGTGTTAATGGGTGCTGAGGAGTTGTTAAAAAAAACAGACGCTCCAATTATCTGCATTGAATATGCTAAGAATATGGTAAGAAATTCAAGAGACAAGGACTTCTTTGACTTTATTCAAATTAATAATGATTACAAATTCTTTCAATTAGAGAAAACAAAAGATACAGTTTCTAAATTAAGACCTGTTAAAGGCAAATTTGAGTTACGTACACATGATAACCTTTTTTGTTTCTTAGATTCTCACATAAAATATTTACCAAAAGAAATGTTCAATTAGGATATTTCCTTTTAAACCTTACCCTATGTCATTATTGGCAAGATGATAGTGTTTTGAAATATTATGAGAGGTTCAATAATATAACTACAAATTTTATTACTTCCTCAGATATTTTTCACATCCTATTGGGTCAATTGCTTTGTGGAGTTTTGCATTCTGGTTCTGCCTCTTTTTTTAACCTGAAAAAAAGGCCTTTTCTGTATTAAATAAGACCGTAAATAAATTGAAAATGAATGATAAAAGGATTAGTAGCATATGATAAAAGAAAATAATA
>CAJXCX010000116.1:0-3468 GCA_913051685.1 uncultured Spirochaetales bacterium | reverse complement strand
CATCTAAATTATTTAACTTTTTTATAGCCATATCTAATGGCATAGCCAAAAGCGCTGTGGACATTGCATCTGCATAAGTTGAATCTTTGGAAAACACAGATATTGAAATATCTTTTTTTGCTTTCAATGTGTTTTCCAAGGGGTTGATGATATGAGACATTAGCTCACCATCTACCTCGATATTCTTTAAAGATCTCCCTGATGTTGACACTGACATATTATTTAAATTATATGATTTGTAAACCGTTTCGTGGGAGCCGGGCTCTTTGATGTCAATTTCCCATTTGTGATTAGTAGAAATTGTAGTTATATTTCCACCAAAATTTATCAAAGCATCTTTTATCTTGTTGTCCGTTAGTTTTTTAACCATGAGGCCTATCACGTATCCCTCGGCAATACCTCCGAAATCTAGTTCTAGACACCCAACTCGTTTCGTTAGAGATTGCTTATAAGGGTCAAAAATAATTTTATCAAAACCCGAACACTCTTTAAGGATGTTGGCTACCTTAGTTCGCGTGCTATCTAATTCGCCTCCTTCTTTATAATCGATATTCTTGGTTATCCTGCCTAATGTTATATCAAAATACCCATCGGAAATTTGATTGTATCTCATAGAAATCTTAAATAGCTCTAAAAAATCTCCAGATATTTTTCTCTCTATATTTGAATCTAATAAATTAAATTTAGATATTTCAGAATTACTATCATAGTTGTTAAAGATTGCATTCTTATCTAGGGCTATTTTTTGAGCTTCCAATATCGCCTTGTTTACATGTTTTTCATTTAAGTCTGATAAGATTACAAAATCTAAATTAGTTCCCCATGCAACAAAACTACGTTTAAATTCTTTCTGATATGAGTACGAATTTAAAGTAAGTAAAATAATTACTAGCAGAAAAAACAAAATGGCGCTTCCTAGTTGTCTCCAATTTCGTTTAATAGCTAATGGTTGATGAGTTCCCCTGCTTGGCATATTTAAGATTATACATTGAACTATGTGCATGTCTGATTCGAAAGATAGCATTATTGTCTTAACATATCATTGATGTATATTGTTACTTTCATGATAAACAAAATTTTATCTTTCTTGTATGATGATCCGAAATATAATTTCTTAATAATCTTTGTTTGTCTTATAGCGCTTTCCGTCTCATTTTATTTTGAGTACTATTTGGGTGTTGCTCCATGTATTTTGTGCGTTGCACAGAGAACTTTATTCTCTATTATGCTGGCAGTTTTTCTTCTAAGGAATATTTTCTCTATTCAAACGAAGTACTTTCTTCTCCTCCCACTTTTTTTTGGTTTTCTTGGATTAATTGCGTCTGGCAGACAAATATATTTGCAAAGTACTATGACTGATCAAGTACTGTCCTGTGGTCCCAAGTTCTTTGACTTGTTTGTGAATCTGCCTTTTACTGAGTTTATAAGCCGTATTTTTCAGGCTGATAGCAGTTGCTCTCAGCCTGTATATATGATTATTGGTTTTCAAATTTCAGAATGGTCTGCCGCTATATTTTTATTTTTTATATTTCTTATTTTCTTTAAATTCTTTTATCAATTTAAGAATTGATTCCTTTATTTCTTCGTTTTGCTTTTGCATATTTCAATCTCTTTCTTTAATACACCGCAATAGCGTTTGTTCTTCGAGCTGGCAACCATGCCACAGATTTCTGAATCGGCTTCTTCGTGTAGCACCAAGAGGCTTTCGAGTTTATCAAAAGGAGCATCAGAGCATTTTATATGTTGACCAACGATAGCTCCCCTTACAAAATACAAATCTTCTTTTACATTTTCTGATGACGTCACAGTCCCCTTGCCGTGAAATTTTCCTTCTTTCCACTCTCCTTTGTATTTTGAACCGTCTGGAGCAATAAAAGTTCCTTTGCCGTCATACTTGTCATTTTTGTACTCGCCTACATATTTGTTACCATCAGGAGACGTATAAGTTCCCTTGCCATGCTTCTTGTCGTCTTTAACTTCGCCTACATATTTTTTACCGTCAGGCGAACTAAAAGTTCCTTTGCCACTCTTTTTGTTGTCTTTCCATTGACCTTTGTACTTATTGCCCGATGCTGCGATAAATGTTCCTTTTCCATGCTTTTTTCCTTCTTTCCACTCACCTATATATTTATCCCCTGTTTTTGAGGTAAACGTTCCTTTGCCATGAGGTATACCATTCTTGTGATTACCCTCATATTTATCACCATTAGGCAACGATAAGACTCCTTGGCCATTAATTAAATCATCTTTAAAGGTCCCTACATATTTGGTGCCCTGCGGGGAATGATAAGTTCCTTTTCCATGCTTTTTTCCTTCTTTCCACTCACCTTTGTATTCTCTTCCGTCTGGATAAACAAACGTTCCATTGCCATGAGGTTGTCCTTCTTTCCACTCACCTATATATTTATCCCCTGTTTTTGAGGTAAACGTTCCTTTGCCATGGGGATTACCCTTTTTATGTTCACCTTTGTATACGTCACCATTGGAAGCGGTAAAGGTTCCTTTACGACTTGGCTGAGCATTCCTCCATTCTCCTTCGTACTTCGAACCATCTTCCGCGGTGAAGGATCCTACGCAATTGTCCCACTTGTCGCCTTCACACTTTGGTAAAGCAAAAGCATCAAAGCAAAGTGCGGCAAACAGAATGATTGATAAAAGCATTTTTTTCATAGTACTGATTGTAGCAGAGAATTCTTAGCTTCTGAAATACGGAATAATTTCTTCGGAATATATCTTTTGGGCTTCCTTAAAGTCTGGACTAAAATAATGAAAAAAGATAAAATGTCGCACACCTTTATCTATAAATTTTTCAATCTTTTTTATACAATCGTTCTTTGAGCCCGTAATAGTAAAATCTATCACAGCTTCTCTTGGAAAAAAGCTTCCGAGCTCTCTAAGTTTGTTTCTTCTTTCTTCGTCTGTTGGAAGTACATTAAAATAATTAAGTCCTTTGTATTCTTCAGGGATATCTATGGAATAGCCTGCATGTTCGAGTTGGTTTTGCATAATACAAACGTAACGCCACGGTTCTAAAGTCTTATAGGCTTCATCCTCATTCTTCCCTAGCGAAGTAAAAACCCACAGGCAAGGATCAAAATCATCTAAACTTCTATTGACAGAATCCGCAGAAGATTGAATCTGAGAATAGTAATGGGAATATAAATCTGGTGTTAAATCTATTGGTATCCAGCCATCTGCTTTTTCACCCGTAAGTCGCAGACCTTGTTTTGTTGTTGTCGCTATATGCATAGGAATGCTCTTGCTCTGATTTGGCAATTTAATTTGGATAAAAGCGTCTTTAAGTTTGAAATATTCACCATTAAAACTAACAGGATTTGTATGGTCGTTTGACCACAGCATTCTCATGACATCCATTGATTCGCTTAGTCTGTCAAGTGGATTATCCCATTGTATTCCAAACGGATCGAGATTCATTGCTTCACCTACACCAAGACAAATATTTGTTCT
>CAJXCX010000115.1:0-3486 GCA_913051685.1 uncultured Spirochaetales bacterium | reverse complement strand
CCTTTTGATCCCTGGTCCGTGTTCCCTGAGTGCATCTTCGTGAGGCAATGCCTTATGAATCCCGAATTGATTGGGCTCCCATAAATGAAACCTGCACAATCGTCCAAGAAGCGTTCTTATTTTACCACTATCCTGGGCACGGCGCATGACGGCATACATGAGTTGTTTTACAAAAGGAACTCGTGTATGATATTGGCCAAAAATTTCTTCAGCTTTTTCTTTATTCACTCCTAATTCTGCCTGGAGTTTATTTTTTCCCATTCCATAAAATAATCCTAAATTAATGGTTTTAGCTTGGAGTCTTGGAATGTTGGCCATGTCAGCCACAATGGTATGGAAATCTGCATCGCCAGCTTTATAAGCATCTAAAACATCATTGACTCCATGTAGATTTTGTAAAGCTGAATAATGTACGACGAGTCTTGGTTCTTGTTGTGAATAATCAAAGCATCCCCACTTACATCCTTCCTCAGGAAGAAATAAAGATCTGATCCGTGGTCCAAGATTCTTGTTGCGTGCTGGAATTTGTTGAAGGTTCGGGTTACTATAACTAAATCGTCCGGTTACGGTTCCCCCGTTATCTCCCCTTAGTTGATTAATCTCTGCAAAGATACGACCTCGATGAGTATGTTTTAAAATGGTATCAATGAAGGTGGTATGAGCTTTATTAATCTCTCTCGCCTTCGCAATCTTTTGAACAGTTGGATGAGGATGATTCATTAAAAAATTTTTAGTAAAACTAGGGGCCTGCGTCTTAACGGTTCGATCATACGGTAATTTTAATTTATCAAAAACTTTTGCGATGGATCGTGCCGCCCAAATCTGTACTTCGACGTTCGTCTTTTGTTTTACTTCATGGAGTAATTTTTTCTCTTGTTCTACTAATGTTTTCTTTTCGTTCGCAGCTTGTTCTTGGTTTACACGTACCCCGAGAAACCGCATATCTACCAGACAGGGGAATAAGTCGGTTTCTAATTTCCATATGTCATAAATATCTTGATGCTCAATTTCTTTTTTTAATTCTTGCCATAGCTTGTAGGTGAGTTCTGCATCTTTTTCAGCGTAAGATCCTACATACATTGCTGGCAGTTTGTACATTTCTGCTTTAGCATCAACTCCCCATTCTTTCGCAGCTGCGTAGAGTGCTCCTTCATCTTTTCCCTGGCCTAGATAACGTTTAGAACAGTTATTTAAATCATAACGCAATTGATTTTCATCCACGAGAGCGGATGCAATCATGGTGTCTATAATTCTTCCTCTAATAGTAAAACCCTCAGAACGTAGCCAACAAACGTCATAGATAGCATTATGAAAAATTTTACGAGCGTTGCTGTTTAAAACTTCTTGGAGCCATTTTTTTACGATTCCTTTATCCATATTGCCACCGCCTTCATGAGCGATAGGAAAATATCCTACCCAGGTTTGAGTAGCTACTGAAATTCCAACAATCTTTCCATTTTTTACAATAGAGCCTGATCCCATAGCATGATTTAAATTTGGATCTTTGGTTTCTAAATCAATTGCGATTTCATATTCGTGGCTTAAATCCGGAAATTGTTCCGGGGGTACCCATTCCGTTTGCGGTTTAAATAAAGGATATTGTAAGCTCATTTTTTTAATGTAAATCCTGCTGGCACGGGTTTAAGATGAGCATCGTCTGCATAGTCTCTTTCAATTGCCATATCAATATAATGTTTAGCTTTTAATAAATCTTGCTTTTGTCCTTTCTGTTTGTGTCTGCATAAATACTTTATAGCATTTCCTTCGGCAAAAAGAATATTATTTTTATTAATAAATTCACTTGGTTGAATTTTCATAGAAGTATAGTGGCTCCCTCCTATTTGTTTTTTATAAGTGTCGCTCATAATAGATAACTTTTGTAAACATCTTTCGGTTCTACAATATGTAAATGTTCCTTGGTCCGTGTTGCACCTACATAGAACAATCGATTAACATCATCGGGTCTTTGTTCATATTCTCCATAGGTACGCCTTGTTAAATCTGTTAGAAGAACAACGTTTTCACATTCCCCTCCTTTGGCACCATGGATTGTAGAAAGCACAATTCGCGGTGCCTGATTCAGTTTTTCTCCATTTTGTCGCATCTTTCTAATATAAGAAACTCGTCTAAAAGGGGCTTCATCTAAAGCTTCATACCAAACCTTATCCGTTCTTAATCCAAATGTATTGTAGCAATCTTTTAAAGTATAAAAAGAATTCTTATCCATTAAAGCTATTTCCTGCTTCTGTATGTTGGTGGGACTCATATAACTATATATTTGAACAATAGAAGCATAGTCTAGGGTAGCCCCTTTTCTCCATTTTTCCCAATCCGTTATTGCCTGATATAAATCAGACTCATATCCTTTTTTATATTTATTAAGATAAAAATACCCCTTTTGATAAAGCACTTCTTCTAATTCTTCTAATAAGGATCGTGTTCGAGCGAGAATTAACCATTCTCCTTTAGACATATCAATTTCTCTAAAATCAGAATACATAGAAACTTTTCCCTGTTTCATTTTAGGTTTCCATAATTTTGGAATTCGTGTGTTAACTTTACCTATTATCTTCATTGCCATCTCATGAATTTTAGCTGGAATACGATAGGATTGAACAAGATTAATAAATTTCCCCTTGAGGGCAATAAAACTATCTACATCTGCGCCGGCCCATTTAAAGATAGCCTGGTCGTCATCACCGGCTACATAATTATTCTTTGTTTTATTCCAAATGGTTTTAACCATATCCCATTGCATTAAAGAAAGATCCTGAGCCTCATCAACAAAGACTACATCAAAGTGAGGAGAAGCATCGGATTTAATAAATTTTAAAATCATGTCGTTAAAATCCACTAAGCCATATTCTTTTTTGTATCTTTCTAGTTCCCCTTCAATAATTTTAAGTTTATCAAACTCAACATCCTGCGTATGTTCTTTTAGATCGTATTGTTTTTCGAAGGAAATATTTCTTAGTTTTGCCAATTGAATAATTCTTAAATAATCACTTTTGGTAGAAAAAATTCCATTCATCTCTTGATCATTTTCTTCATAGTCTACTGGAAAACCAAGTTTGTTTCCTAAATCTGCGTAGTGTCTTTTTTGCATTACATTTTGTTTTTGAACACCGAGTCTACGAAATGCCAAAGAATGCAGCGTTCTAAAATAAGGTAGGTCATCCTCACTTAAATTAAATTTTTCCATGGCTCTATCTCTTGCTTCGTAGGCAGCTTTTTGAGTGAAAGCAAAATAGCCTATTCTATTTGGATCGGTTTGTTTTAGATATTTATCTACGAGATTTAAAAGAGTTGTAGTTTTTCCTGTTCCTGGTGGGCCAAGTACAATGGTTTTCATTTATATCTCCTAAAAAAATTTCTCCATATAGCGGAACGTATAATAGATACGACAGTAAAGATTAATGCAATCCCCAATGTGTCTAGAATCGTAGGATGGAGCCCAAAGAGCGGAAAAATGTATAACTGGATGAG
>CAJXCX010000114.1:0-3532 GCA_913051685.1 uncultured Spirochaetales bacterium | reverse complement strand
TATTTGAGTCAAATTGATATCAGGCCCTACAATATTTATAATGAAAAGATGATTCATTATATTAAATCACACTGGAATGGCGAGCAATCACTCGCTAGATCTTTTTGGATAAACTTTTTTTTAATAAATTTAGCACAAAATATTATAATGAAGGCATATCCAAATTTATTTGAATTGTTTTCTCTCTGGCCTAGCCTCATAATGGCAATTATTTTTTATTCAATTTATGTATGGGGTATAGTAGGAATATTTAGATCATCTGCTAAATATAGCTGGGCTAACATATGGAGACTTCTAGTAACACTAATTCTTGCATTCTCGCTTTTCATACAAATAGGCGAACTTTATCTTTTGATTAAATTGTTCTCTTATGCCGCAAACACTACTACAAGTTTTTAAGATCTATTTTCTTTTCAATAATTTTGCATATTCTAAAGCAAAATAAGTAATAATCATGTCTGCACCTGCTCTTTTTAACGATAAAAGAGATTCATGCATAACGTCATTTAAATCTAAATATCCCCTATCTGCAGTGGTTTTAATCATTGAATATTCGCCACTAACCTGATAGGCAACAATAGGGAGCAAGGATGAACCTCTAGCTTCTTTTATCACATCGAGGTAAAAACTAGCCGGCTTTACTATTAACATATCAGCCCCTTCGACTTCATCATATAAGATTTCTTTTATAGCTTCTCGCGAATTTGCTGGATTGATTTGATAGGTTTTTTTATCTCCTTTTTTAGGAGAGGAATTTAAAGCATCTCTAAAAGGACCATATAAGGATGAAGCAAATTTTGCTGCATAAGACATTATAGATACATCTACAAAGCCTTTTGAATCTAGAGTCTCTCTGATTTTTAATACCCTGCCATCCATCATATCGGAGGGGGCAACTATATCAACTCCAGACTGACAATGAACTAAGGCCTGCTTGCAGAGAATTTTTACGGTTTCATCATTTAGTATTTCCCCTTTGCTTAATATTCCATCATGGCCATCGGAGCTATAAGGATCTAAAGCTATGTCAGATATAACGACGAGCTCTGGGAATTGTTTTTTTATAGTTTTTATAGCCAATGGAAGAAGGCCGTTTTTGTTAGTTGCCTCTGTAGCCTTTTTGTTTTTCTTCTTATTAGGTACTACGGGAAAAATTATTATCGCATTTATACCTAATTCGATTGCACGTTTTATATCTTTAAGATGATTATCTATTGTTTTTCTTTGTATCCCTGGCATGGAAGGTATGTTCTCAGTTCTATTTTTCCCTTCAATTACAAAAATTGGCAGTATGAGATTGTTGACTGTTATATTGGTTTCTTGGACCAAATTCCTAATACCCTTACTTTTTCTTAATCTTCTACCTCTTATAAGCATGGTTTTAATTATATTATGATTTTTTAATCATTAAAAGTTTATTAAATATTTTGCTTACTGAGGAAAAAGATATATGATTAAATCTTATTAATGGTCAAGAAATTGGTAATTTTTGATTTTGATGGAGTAATATACGACTCGGAACTTCTTCACTTGAAGGCCTTTAATCATGCATTAGATGCAATTAAAAAAGAGATAACAAGAGATATCTACTATAAAGACTATTGCTCTTTTGATGACGAGGGCGTCTTTACAACTTTTTTAAAAAATGAAGATATAGAGTTTAATCCGGATTATATTAATAAATTAATATCCGCAAAACATGATTATTTTGATAAAAACCATGAATCCGAGACAAATATCTACCCAGGGGTTATGGAGCTAATTGAGAAATTATCGAAAAGGTATATTTTGGGAATTGGTTCTGGCGCTAGAAGAGAAGAGATTTTAAGAATACTCAATAGGGAGCACATACTTTCCAAATTTGAAACTATAGTTTCCTCGGACGAAACGACCTATCCGAAACCGAACCCTGAGACCTATATGCAAGTCTTAGATAGAATAAATGAAACTTATCAAATAAAAGCGGAAGAATCTGTTGTAATAGAAGATACTCCTAAGGGCATAATTGCTGCAAAAGATTCGGGAATGAAATCAATAGGGATAACTAATGCGGTCGATCCTTCTCAACTATCAGATGCCGACAAGGTTGTCAATGATTATATCGAAATAGACGAAGAACTAATCAACTCTCTCTAGCAGACAATTGAAGACTATGTCGGCCGATTGGTAAAACTCTTTTAGAATTAATTTCTCATTTTTTGTGTGGAATTCTCTCATGCCTGTACCAAGATTTACGGTATTAACCCCATTTTTTACAAAAAAATTGGCGTCAGCTCCACCTCCAGTTTCAACTAAATCTATTTTGTATTTTAAATCTTTGCACGTCTTCAGTATCCTTTTCACAAGCATAGAATCCCTTTTGATGTTGATTGAATCATAAATTCTTTCTTTTTTAAATTTTATAGAAGCTCTCTTGTCGAGTTTTTTATATTTTCTCTCTGTCCGGGCAAGTAACTTCTTAATAATCCCTAGCTGATTCGATATAGTTTTTTCATTATGTCCTCGAATCTCGCAAGACATGGTAGTTTGTCCTGGAATGATATTGATTGCTGAACCACCATCGATTTTTCCAATATTTATTGTGGTATCTTTATTTATTCTTCCAGTTTTAATTTTTGTAATTATTTCAGATGCAATCTTAATTGAACTTAATCCAAGTTCAGGATTGACTCCAGAATGGGCTTCTACTCCATTGACTTCGATTAAAAAGAAGTCCGACGCAGGACCTTTAATCACAAGCCTTTCAGGACTTGTGCTATCTAACACTATCCCTTCTTTTGACTTAATTAGCCTGTAATCTAGATATTTTGCACCTAAAAGGCCAATTTCTTCACAGGTTGTTATAACAGCTTCTACATTTAAATGTCTAATTTTTCCGGAACTGAATATTTCTAATATTTCTAATATTATTGCAAGCCCACTTTTATCATCTGAACCTAAAATGGTATCGCCGCCGCTTGTAACATAATTTTGTTTAACTATTGGCTTTATTCCTTTCCCTGGGACGACTGTATCCATATGTGACGACAAGACTACGGTTGGAAGTTTCGGGTCGGAAATAATCGTTGCAATTATATTGCCATGATTGGACCTTGTCTTTTTATGAGAATTGTCCACATAAAACTTTATTTTTAGTTTCTTTAGTTTCTTTTTAATGTATTCCGCAACTTCCTTTTCGTTTCTAGACTCACTGTCAATCTTGACTAAATCAATAAATGTAGCCAGCAATCTTTTTTTGTTTATCATATCTAGTAATTCCTTGGGCTATTGTTTAGTACTAATGCACTTTCGAACACAATTTCAGATAAAGTAGGGTGAGGGTGGATAGTCTTCGTAATTGATTCTATAGTTAAGTCGTTACTCATAACCAATGCAATCTCGGAAATCATTTCCGTGGCTCCTTTCCCAATTATATGAGCCCCTAATATTTTTTTATCTTTATCTACTAATAATTTACAAAAACCTGTTGCATCATCAGTTGCCAAAGCTTTTCCGTTTGCCTTAAAAGGGTACTTTACGACATCATGTGTAA
>CAJXCX010000113.1:0-3584 GCA_913051685.1 uncultured Spirochaetales bacterium | reverse complement strand
TCCACTTGCTACTATTTTATCTTCAAATGCTGCAGCATTTGCTTGTTGTTCAATCTCATCTACCTCCTTTTGAATTTCCTTAGATGGACTATCAGAACTTACCACGTATTCTATTTCTTTAAATTGCAAAGTTAATTGAGTTTGAACTGGTGAACCATCACTATGAAAAGAAACCATACTTTGAGCTTCATGATTGACGCTCATACTTGTTATAACTGAAGTTTTTATATCGAACAAATAATCATTCTTCGTTTTCTTTCCATTACAAAATTTAATAGTATAATGTCTGGGGGATTTGAAAAAAGGAGAACTCAATCTTCTTGAATTGATTTGTTTGCCGTTAACTATTGGTAACATTCCTTTTTCAAATTCTTGTAAAATTGCTCTTACTCTATCCGCTTCTGTTTTATTTTTTGGAAAAAAATTGAAAGTAAAATCATGTGTTCTAAATTCACCAGGCCCCCTATAAACCAATGCAGTATGATTATTTGTTGCCAGACCTTTTCCTGCGGCTAAAAAATCTCCCTTATTTGCTAGTTTTGCACCCACTGCTTGGGCGGAACCCTTTGCACCACCTATAATTCCATCCAATGAAACTCCACCACCGGCAAATAAATTTTCTATTCCTGCTGCAGCTGATGCTTTCAGAGCACCACCCTCCAAACCTTGATAATTTTGAGTATGTGAGGTTTTAAGAGAGCCTGGTGGGATATATAATGCAATAGACGAAAGAGTTGTTGTTCCCGAATCTACTGCATTTCTGGATTTTTTTGATTCGATAAGTACATAATGTTGTCCCGCTTTTCCTTTGGTTATATGTCCCAAATTTATCGGGTAATCTAAGTATAATGACATGAGAAGACGCTATAAAGGTAATTTTAAAATTAAGAATCCCCAAAAATATAAAGGGAATCCCACTAACATTATTTATCGTAGTTTAATGGAACTCCGATTCATGAAGCATTGTGATACTAATGATAATATACTCAAATGGAGTAGTGAAGAGATTGCAATTCCTTATATTTCCCCAATAGACAACAAAAGACATCGTTATTTTCCCGATTTTCTCGTCCAAACCAAAAATGGATGGGTACTCATTGAAGTTAAACCATCCATCGAAACCAAACCACCCAAGAAACTTATCATAGAAAATCTGACTTTAAAGAAAAAGAGAAGATATAATCGTGCAGTCCGAACTTGGTTGGTCAACGAAGCAAAATGGAAAGCCGCGAAAACGGTATGTGAATTAGAAGGATGGGATTGGAAAATCATGACAGAAAAACAATTACAACCAGATAAATAATAGTATTATGGCAGAAGTACGAGAAAGTTTATTAGATAGAGTAACAGATGCAATTCGTTCTGGAACAGTTGGGAAGGAAGTAAAGCGTTCTGCACGATGGTTTCAAGATAAAATTAAAGGCATGAAAGGCAATTTAAGAAACAAATTCAGTTCGACTAATGCTGCAAAATTTTATCGTGATGCAGAAGATAAAATCACCTCAAACGTTTTCAGAAAAAGAGTAAGTTTGGGAGAAATTTATTGTTATCATTATAATCCAAAATATAGACAAACACTGCCATATTATGATATGTTTCCAATGATCATGTTAATAGGTGTAGATAAAGACACATTTACAGGATTAAATTTCCATTATCTACCACCTAAATTTCGTGCTCTTCTGTTAGATAGAGTGAATGCAAAAATTGGAAAAGGAATTATTAATTGGAAGAAAATTGCAAAAATTCCACAAGTTGCACCTACTGTGAAAAAATATAGGTTTGACCATATTATGAAAAGGGTTGTGCCCATTGAAGAATCAGAACAAGAAATCGCAATATTTCTTCCATTAGAACGATTTAAGAAAGCGTCCAAAACAACAGTATGGGCTGACAGTAAGAGAAGGTTTTAAGAATGGCATATCAAACAATAGAAAAATTTAAAAGTAAAATATCAACATCTGGTCTCGCTTCACCAAATAAATTTGAAGTATCAATCACAAATGCTCCAATAATGAGAGGATTTGATGGACAATTACGAGATATTGCTCTAATGTGTGAAACTGTTTCAATTGCAGGAAGAACTGTACAATCGACACTCGACACAACCTATGGATATCGCAGAGAAATACCATACAATGCACCAACATACAATCCTGTCACATTAACATTTCTTTGTTCTGAAGGATTAAAAGAAAAAGTATTTTTTGATAATTGGAATGATTTGATTATATCTGAGTCTTTGGGATTTGATAATGAATATTATGATAATATCGTTGGAACAATGGAAGTAAAAACCTTAAATAGAACAAATAGCAGAGCAGACAATTATATCATTACTTATAATGAAGTTTACCCTAAAACGGTAAGTTCAGTAGAATTCAATCATTCAACACAAAACGCAACACTACGAGTTAATGTAGAAATGGCCTATAGTTATTGGACAACAAATCAATTATAAAATGAAAGGAACCTATGTCATTACCTAAACTGAATGTTCCAGTTTATGAAACAGTATTACCATCAACTGAGAAAGTTATTAAATATCGACCATTTTTGGTCAAGGAAGAAAAAATATTACTGACTGCAATGGAAGCGGACGATGAAAAAACAATGTTTCCGGCAGTTAAACAAATTATCAACAACTGTATAGTAGGAAAACTTGATATAGAAAAATTACCTACTTTTGATATAGAGTACTTATTTCTAAGACTCCGTGCCAAATCAATAGGAGAAAATGTTACTCTTGGATTAAAACCTTGGGGATGCCCAAAAAATAATGGAGAGCTTTGTGAGAATTCTACTCAAGTTGAAATTAATCTTGAAAAGGTGAATGTTATAAAAAATGAAAAACATTCAAACAAGATTATGTTGGATGATAAAATAGGAATTAAACTAGGTTATCCCAATTTGGACAAACTTGGTAACGTTGAAAAAATAGACACGGCAGAAACAGGAATTAATATTATTAAGGATTGTATTGAAATGATTTTTACTGAAGAAGAAACATATGAAAAGGGCACATTCAGTGAAAAGGAACTTGATGAATTTATTGATAGTTTAAATACTCAACAATTCACACTGATTAGAGATTTCTTCGATACGATGCCCATGTTAAAGCACACTGTCAAGTATAAGTGTGATATTTGTGGAGAAAAAAAGGAAACGACAATACAAGGACTTAACTCTTTTTTCGGGTAGGCCTGAGTCACAACTCCCTTGAGAACTATTACTTGACTTCTTTCGCAATGGTTCAACATCACAAGTGGAGTTTGACCGAAATCGAGGATATGTTGCCCTACGAAAGAGATATTTACGTTTTACTTCTTCAAAATTGGATAAAAGAAGAAAATGAAAGAATACAGAAACAAAATCAATCTAGGTAAAGATGGCTGACCCACAACCAGTATTAAATGAAATCATTGATACGCTCAAATCACAAAAACAAGCGGTTGAAAGAAATATTGAATTAGTCAAATCTAGGAATAAAATACTAGAAAGTATTGTTCCTGTTGATAAAGAACTTCTTTTAAAAGAGAAAGAAACTCTTACAGGTATTGCTGGAGCTTTGAAGGGAGTCACCG
>CAJXCX010000112.1:0-3604 GCA_913051685.1 uncultured Spirochaetales bacterium | reverse complement strand
TACTTGAAGCAGCTTCCAACAAGAGGTAAACGGGTCATACAAGGACCAGGAGAAAATGCTGGGATAATTGACATAGGAGACAATGACTGTCTGGTTTTTAAAATTGAGAGCCACAATCATCCTTCTTTTATAGAGCCCTACCAAGGAGCCGCCACAGGGGTAGGAGGAATTTTAAGAGATGTCTTTACTATGGGCGCCAAACCAATCGCCTTGATGAATTCATTAAGATTTGGAAACCCTAAAAAAGCTATTACAAAAAGATTGTTAAATGGAGTAGTTGCTGGGATAGCGGGATATGGAAATTGTATGGGTATACCTACAGTTGGAGGAGAAGTTTATTTTGACAATTCATACAATGGAAACCCGCTAGTAAATGCTTTCGCCCTAGGTATAACAAAAAAGAATAGGATTTTTAAAGGTCGTGCGGATGGCCCAGGAAATCCGGTTTTTTATTTAGGAGCTAAGACAGGTAAGGATGGAGTTAAAGGCGCTATAATGGCCTCGGATATTTTTGAATCTGAAAGTAATCTTGATAGGCCAACCGTACAAATTGGAGATCCTTTTAAAGAAAAGCTCCTGTTAGAAGCATGCTTAGAACTGTTTACCACAAAAGGAGTAATAGGAATTCAAGATATGGGTGCAGCTGGGCTAACATCATCCGGTTCTGAAATGGCATCAAGATCTAAAAACGGTATTTCGCTTGACTTAGACAAAGTACCAAAAAGGGATATAAGCATATCTGCATATGAAATGTTATTGTCCGAATCACAGGAAAGGATGCTCGTGGTTCTGAACGAAAAAAACTCTAGTAATACAAATAAAATATTTAAAAAATGGAATTTAGACTCAACAAAAATTGGTGAAGTTATTTCTAAAAAGAATTTTATTGTTAAACACAATAAAAAAACGGTAGTAGACTTGCCAGTATCGTTGCTAACTGATGACTGTCCAATTTATAAAAGGCCTGTAAAAAAACCAAAAAAAATTAAAGGGATAAAGAAACTAGATTCAAAAAATATAAAAAAAATAAAATACGACCTTAAAAATTTATTTTTAAAATTACTTTCAGATGAAAATATCTGTTCTAGAGAATGGATATACAGACAATTCGATTATATGGTAGGTACAAATACTGTCACACCACCAGGATCAGATTCGGCAATTATTAGAATAAAAGGGACAAAAAAAGCTGTTTGTATGACTACAAATTGCAATTCTTCTTATTGCAAATTGAATCCCAAGATTGGAGCGTCGATAGCTGTAGCCGAATCGTACAGGAACATAATAGCATCAGGAGGTGAACCGTTAGCTATAACCAATTGTCTTAATTTTGGTAATCCAGAAAATCCTAAAATAATGTGGGAATTTTCTGAATCCATAAAAGGCTTATCTAGAGCCGCTAAAAAATTTAAGACTCCTATAGTAAGTGGGAATGTGAGTCTCTACAATGAGAATAAAAGGGAATCCATTTATCCAACCCCCGTTATTAGCATGGTGGGGCTAATCGACAATATAAGTTTTTTGAAAAATCAATGGTTCAAAGAACAGGGTGACGATATAATTTTTATAGGAAAGCTGAAGAATGATTATGGGGGGTCCCAAGTATACAAATATTTAGAGTCGAGACAAAAAATATTGTCTGCTCCTGATTTAAATATGGATAATCACCTAAGAATTGATAAATTTGTCTATAAAACAATAAGAAAATTCAATATCTCATCAGCTCATGATTTATCTGAGGGCGGATTTTTGATAGCGCTAGCCGAATCATGCTTTAATCCATCAGGGTTGGTTGGTGCGACAATAAAAAAAGAGCACTTAGGAATTACTAACGATCTTCAAATGTTTGCAGAAACTCAAGGATGTTATATCCTAAGTTGTAAGTCATCTGAATCAAAAGAAATAGAGTCTTTTGGAAAAAGAAACAATATTGATGTTAGAATAATTGGTAAAGTTGGGGGAAACAAAATTACAATTAAAAATATGTTTTCTTTAAGTGTAAGCTCATTGTTCAAAAGGTGGAATGACGCTTTTCCTAGATAAGATGGATAAACTCAAAGAAGAATGTGGAGTATTTGGGATATTTGGCACCGACGAGGCTGCCCTATTTACGACTTTAGGACTTCATTCTTTGCAGCATAGAGGAAAAGAAGCCGCAGGAATTGTTACATTTGATGGAAAGGGTTTTAACGGTGTTAGAGAAGAAGGTCTTGTTGGTAAGACTTTTAATAAACCTGAAGCTATAGCAAAACTTCCAGGTAGAAATGCCGTTGGTCACGTAAGATATTCAACAACCGGAGCTTCTACACCTGAAAACATACAACCTCTATTCGCTGAGCTAGCTGAGGGCGGTTTTGCTTGCGCCCATAATGGAAATCTTGTTAATGCATCTAGTATTAGAAAAGAGCTGATTAAAAATGGTGCGATTTTTCAATCTACATCCGATACAGAGATAATTCTTCAACTAGTAGCCCGTTCAAGAGAAAAAAAAATTAAAGAGAAGTTGATTGATGCCCTTTCGCAAATCAGGGGTGCATATTCTCTTGTAATACTTACAAATAAAAAATTAATAGGAGTTAAAGATCCCTATGGAATAAGGCCACTAGTCTTAGGTGAGCTTGATGGCTCCCCCGTTTTAGCATCAGAAACATGTGCGTTTGATATAATCGGCGCGAAGCATATTAGGGATATCAAAAATGGTGAAATTGTTATTATCACAAAAACAGGTGTTGAAAGTGTAAAGCCTTTTGCTAAGGTCAAGGAGAGACCTTGCATCTTTGAGAGAATCTATTTCGCAAGACCAGATAGTATAATCAACGGTAAGACAGTATATACATACAGAAAGAACCTTGGTGAGCAATTAGCTATTGAAAACAATATAAAAGCAGATGTTGTTGTCCCAGTATTAGACTCAGGAGTTTCAGCTGGTATAGGTTTCTCTCAGAAATCAGGAATACCTTTAGAATTAGGAATTATAAGAAGTCATTATGTTGGACGAACATTCATTGAGCCTACACAAAGCATCCGTCAGCTTGGAGTGAAATTAAAACTTAGTGTTAATAGATCATGCATTGAGGGTAAAAGAGTCGTGTTAATAGACGATTCAATTGTAAGGGGCACCACAGCAAATAAAATAGTTCGAATGATTTTTGATGCCGGAGCTAAAGAAGTTCATGTAGGAATTAGTTGTCCTCCAATAACTCATCCTGATTTTTATGGAATAGACACTCCGGACTATAACGAGCTTATAGCATCAAAAAATAATATTAAAGCTATGACAAAAATTATCGGGGCAACTTCAATATTCTTTTTGTCCCTTGATGGCACTTATAAAGCAATGGGTCATAAGAAAAGAAACAACAAAACTCCTCAGTTCACTGATCATTGTTTTACAGGCGAATATCCGATTTCACCTGAGACATAAGATTCAGCTCTGAAGCTGAAATATTAAATCTCTAATATCTTTAATGGAAGCAGAAATAGTAACTTTTTTATCTTTTTCTTCCTTGATTATATTATCGGGAGCTGACTCAAGAAAACCTTTATTGTTTAGTTTTGATACCGATAAATTTAATGCTTTTTCTAATAATACAAGATCCTTATT
>CAJXCX010000111.1:0-3660 GCA_913051685.1 uncultured Spirochaetales bacterium | reverse complement strand
ATCCTGGAAACATGCGGCAAGGGCATCTAGTATATCTAGAAGTTCCGCTTTTTAAAAATGAGATATGATTTAAAAATTGACAACAAGATAATCTCGTTTGATCTTGAACAAAAAGATAAAGATTATCAAATCATTCTTGACGAAAAAAGTTCTAATGCGGATTTAGTAAAAGTAGACTCAAATCTTTATTCTCTCGTTGTTAACGGATCGACTTTCAATATCGCTATTTTTAAAGAAGGGAAAACCATACAGGTTTATTACAAGGGGGATTTGTTTACTTTCGAGGTACCTTCGCAAAGAGAGAAAGGTTCTTTTGAGAATTCATCTGGAATAGATAAGATTAACGCACCAATGCCCGGTAGAATTATTAAAATTTTAAAAAATATTGATGATTCCGTTTCTGAAGGAGACGGAATTGTTGTTATTGAAGCAATGAAGATGGAAAGTGAACTTAAAACCAACATGCCTGGCAAAATAACAGAAATAAAAGTCAAAGAGGGCGATACAGTTGAACTTGGAACTCACTTAATTACCGTTGAGTCAGATGACAAAAAAGAATAATCGTAAGTTGTGAAAACTAAGAAACTTTTTTTATTTTTATTTTTATTTTTATTTTATATTGCACCGAATCAATCTTATTCAAATAATACACAAACCATAAGAATTAATATTGGGAACGAGCCACCGACTCTAGACTGGAACCTGGCAACTGACAGTATCTCTTTTCAAATAATAAATAATATAATGGGTGGTCTCACGAAAATTGACAATAATAGAATTGAAGCAAATTTGGCCGAATCATGGGAGATAGATGAATCTGGAAAAGAAATTATTATAAAGATAAAAAAGGTTTATTGGAATGATGGGGAAGAGCTAATAGCGCAACACTTTGTAGATTCTTGGGAAAGATTGCTTAATCCAAAAACCGCTGCCGACTATGCATACTTCTTGTACGATATAAAAAATGCAAAAGAATATAATTTAGGAAAAATCTCTGATTTTAATCTAGTTGGAGTAAAAGCCTTAGATGGTAAAACCCTTCAAATTGTTTTAACTGGAAGGAAGTCCTATTTTTTAAGCGTATTAAGCTTCATGTCCACTTTTCCAATTCGAAAAGACGTAATAAATGAGCATAATGAAAAATGGATTGAACCTGAGAATATAGTAACACTTGGGAACTACTATCTAACCAAATGGGAGAATCATGATTTTATTCTGCTAGAACCACGCAATACATATAAGCCTAAGATTATGCTCATCATGAATAACAATCCAACATCAACTTTGGCTATGTTTGAAAATGGGAAATTGGATATCGTTGATGGTGGGGGCATCCCTCTTTTAGAAATACCTTACTTAAAAAAATCAGCCACTCTAAAAACGATGTCAAGCTTTAGAAACAATTACATAGGATTTAATGTAAACAAACCTCCTTTTAATGATACAATGACCAGAATGATTTTTGCGCGCGTAATAGATAAGCGAATTTTTACACAGATTCTTCATACAGTAAGGCCTACAAATTCTTGGCCACCAAATACTATCCCTCCAATACATGGAGATTATTATTATCTTTGGTATGCAGATTTCATTCAAACAGGGAATAGTTATCTTGACTCGATTGGATATGAGAATAGGGAGGCGTTCCCGAATGTTAAACTTCTTTATCCCGAATCCGGAAATAATAGGATTATTGCTGAAATACTTCAAAATATTTGGTATGAAACCCTTGGAATCATGGTAGAGATAGAAGGATTAGAGTGGAAAATATATTTAAGTACTCTTGATAATGATAGACCGCATATGTTCAGAGGTGGTTGGATTGCAGATTATCCCCATGCCCACAATTTCATGAATTTATTTACTTGTAGTAGCGGAAATAATGAGACAGGATGGTGCAACGAAAAATACGATGAGTTAATCAAGCTTGCATCAGAGAACTACAACCCCGAAGAAAGCAAACATCTTTATCGGCAAGCCGATGACATCCTTGCTACAGAGATTCCGATTATTCCACTTTTTTACTCGGACCAGATTTACCTTCAAAGCGAAAGAATAGATAATGCAGGATTTACGAGTATGGGGATAATAGATTTTAATAAAATAACTCTAAAAGAACCTAAGGATTAAAATACGGGATTATATCTTTTGCATATGTTTCCATCGCTTTGTCAGCATCAGGACTAAAATAGTGGAACAAGACGAAGTGCTTAACTCCTCTGTCGACATATTTCTCGATTTTTTTAATACAATCATCTTTAGAGCCAGTAATAGTAAAATCAATAACCGCTTCTCTAGGAAAATATTGACCCATATCTCTAAATTTCTGTTTTCTATCCTCGTCGGTAGGAGTTATGTTGAAATAATTTAGCCCTTTGTATTCATCTGGAATATCAATATCGTATCCGGCTTTTTTCAATTGGTCCTGCATTATGCACACATATCTGAATGGCTCAAGTGTCTTATAAGCTTCGTCTTCATTTTTACCGAGCGAGGTGAACACCCACAAAGTTGAATCAACATCATCGATTGTACGACCAACTCTAATTGCAGAAGACTCAATCTTGTCTAATGATTCTTTATATAAATCAGGTGTTAAATCAATTGGCATCCATCCATTACCAATTTTGCCGGTAAGATCCAATCCTTTATCCGTGTGTGTAGCAAAATAAAAGGGTATGCTTTCTTTATCTTCGTAGAGATTTAACAATAAAGAAGCCTTTTCCATATTAAAAAATTCACCTTTGTAGTCCACCGTTTCCTTGGTAGACCAAAGCAATTTCATCACATCAACAGATTCAGTCATTCTTTGAAAAGGCTTATCCCAAGGAATTCCATAGGCATCTAAGTTCATAGACTCTCCTACCCCTAGAGCAAGTGCAGCCCTTCCTTTAGAAAGATGATCAACTGTAGCGAGTCGCTGAGCAAGAACCGCCGGGTGATTTCGATGAGGATCAGAGGTGGCTCCTATAGTAATATTCTTTGTTTGTACTGCAATAGCTGCGGCAATTGTCCATGCCTCAAACGCAGGATGTGGGGATATGAAGGATAAATGGTCGGGAAGCCATAGACTATCAAATCCTAACTTGTCAGCTTTAACAGAAAAATCAACCAAACCATCCGCATCTGCACCAGGCATCGGTGGAACTAAACCAAATTTAATCTTACTCATATTGTCTAAAAAACAACCTCCAATACCGCCATTTTATCAAAAAACTGTAGCTTATTCTAGAAAACTTTTTAAAACTGATCCAACGTCAGATTTTGCTAATTTTTCTAGAGCTTTTTTCTCAATCTGTCTAATTCTTTCTCTAGTTAAATCAAATTTTTTTCCAATCTCATCGAGAGTATAAGTACTTTCCATCTTAATTCCAAATCTCATTTTGATAATTTCTTCTTCCCTAGGCGTAAGAGCTTTTAATGCTCCTTGTATACGATCAGTCAGAGAACTTTCAGCAACAATTTTATCAGGCACAGGTGAGCCTTCATCTGGAATAAAATCAAGGAGAGTGGCTTTTTCACCATCAAAAACAGGTGTATCCAATTGTACAACCTCATTTGTTGATTCCAAAATCCTCTTTACGCCATCCAATGAAATCCCGACTTTTTCTGCAATTTCTAAAGGAGTTGGCTTACGTCCGAGGTCCTTTTGTAGCGCAG
>CAJXCX010000110.1:0-3665 GCA_913051685.1 uncultured Spirochaetales bacterium | reverse complement strand
CTTCTTGCTGCCATTATTTGAACATCTATTCCTGTTTCTTTTTTTACTTGGACTAATAAGTCTTTTTCTTGTGTGGATAATTGTTGTTTCAATATATGAGCACGTTCGATATCTACGCGTACGCCTTTAAATCTCATATCTATTAGACACGGAAAAAGTTGTGTTTCTAATTCAAAAACGTCCTTAAGGTTTTCTTTTTCTATTTCTTGAGATAAAACCTTAGAAAGTTTTAAGGTTAATTCGGCATCTTTTTCTGCATAGGCTCCAACATCCATGGCTGGAAGCTTGTACATTTCAGATTTTGCGTTTATACCGGCTTTATCTGCAGCGGCTTGTAATCCAGTCTCATCTTTTATTTCACCAAGATAGTCATAAGCAACGCTGTTTAATGAGTACCAGAATCTATTTTCATTTATTAAAGATGCCATGACCATTGTGTCTATGATTCGACCGTTTATTTCTATGCCATAGGCTCTTAGCCAACATACATCATACATAGCGTTGTGAAATATTTTTGTAGCAGGTAGTGCGCAGACTTTTTTTATCCATTGCATGACTGTACGTTCATCAAAAAAATTGCCTTGGCTGTGTCCAAAAGAAAAATAACCGGACCATCCATCGACCGCTACTGCAACACCTATAATTTCTCCATCATTAACTAGAGCGCCAGATCCTTTTGATTTTAATCCTGGATCTCTAGTTTCTAAATCTATCGCAATGTAGTCATGTTTTGTTAAGTCTGGAAAAGATTCTGGAGATATCCATTCAGTTTGAGCTTCAAACATCATTTTGTATAGTCTCTTTCAATAATCATATCGATGTAATGTTTTGCTTTTAACAAGTCCTGCTTTCCTCCTTTATGGGTATGTCTACAAATATATTTAATAGCATTTCCCTCTGCGAATAGCAACTTATTATCATTTATAAATTTACTGGGTTGAATTTTCATTTTGCGGTAGTGTGTGCCACCAATTTGTTTATCATATGCGCTCATATCAATATAAAATAAAGCTTAACTCCAAAATAAAATGTCATCATTGATAATAAAAAGAACTCACTGCTAATATTCATCATATGATGGGTTCTCCTATTGTGTAGTATTTATCGGTCAAAGGTGCCATGATATATAATCGTTGTTTGGCTCGAGTTATCCCCACAAAAATTAATCTATGCTGTGCATCGGGGTTTCTTTCTGCTTCTTGAAAAGGAAGCCATTGATTTTCAGTTCCATAGTCTATGAACAATACAACATTTTCACACTCTCTTCCTTTTGATCCGTGTATAGTTGATAACTCAATTCTAGCTTCGTTCATAAGATCATCACCTTTTTTCAATAATGTTTTTATATAAATTTTTGTGTCTTCATCAATTTTGAATTGTTCCCAGCTTCCTGACACTAGCAGCCCGTGGTCTTTTTTTAAATCGTTTAAGCTGACATACTCTTTTCCCTCTAATGATTCTCCGCTGGAAAACCCATAAGCTACATGGCCGTCTTTATATCTAAGAAAGGTTTCATACAGGGTCTTAGCATCTTCCTCTTTAACGGATTCACCTTTTTGTAAAAGAATCCACGTTCTATAGGATTGTAAAACATCTTTAGTTAAAATCTTATTTCCTTTACGATCAAACCTTGTTCCAATCCTAAAAAAATGGCTTCCTATTTCATCTAATAACTTGTTAGTTTGGGCTAGAACCATCCAATTTTTTTCGGTAAAGTCTATGTTATCTAAGTGATAATGTTCAAAGAGTTCTCCATCAGCTTTTCTAGCACCCCAAGATTTATCTAAACGATTCTCTATTTGGGATAGTACTTCTAAAGCTTTGGCGTGAATTTTTCTTGGAACTCGGTGAGATTCAATTTGGCTGTCTTTTTTTGTTTTCCATCCTTCGGGCAAGTTTTCTTTTTCTAGATTTATAAATATATTAGGATCAGCTCCTTGGAAGGTATAGATAGTTTGATCATCATCTCCGGCTATGTATGATCTTTTACAATGTTTCTCTATGTAAAAGAACATTTCAAATTGCGAGGGACTTAAATCTTGAGCTTCGTCTAAAAAAACGGCTTCAATTTCGCTAATAGGACTATTTGGATTGCTCATCTTATTTCGTTTGATAAAAAGTTCTATCATATCGTGAAATTCTATCATTCCCGTATGCTGTTTAAATGTTTTTAAATCTTGATTTAGTTGATGAGTAAAGTCTATTTCTTCATGTTCTAAAGATAGTTCTAAAGCTGCTTGTTCTAAGTCTATTTTTTTAGATCTGGCGTACTGTATTATTCGCATGTGATTATTTTCATATTTAGGGTTACCTGCAGCATCGACAGTAGTTTCAAAAGACATATTTTGATATGCTTGATGGTTTGGATAATTTTTAAATACCTGCCATTTTCTTTTGCCATTTAATAATAATTTTGATGTATTAACTT
The DNA here is from genome assembly GCA_913051685.1 of uncultured Spirochaetales bacterium. Lineage (GTDB taxonomy): Bacteria > Desulfobacterota_D > UBA1144 > UBA1144 > UBA1144 > UBA1144. The sequence goes on along the minus strand of CAJXCX010000110.1, from coordinate 1,237 downwards.
TAAGTTCTCTGGTTCCTAAAGAATGCATAGTTGAAATATATAAAAGATCGTGTTTTATTTTCACATCATTAATTCCAGCATTGCTGTAAGTAATATAAATTATTTTTTGAGGATCTGTTTTATGTTCATTAATCTCTTTTTCTAAATAATGATTAACAAGTCGAAAAGTTTTACCCGTTCCTGGAGGTCCGGGTATAATTGTTCTTATTCCCACGGCTCTTTTTGCCTTTCATTAATTCTAAGGTTTGGTTTATCAAGCTTTATTGTTTTCATGGCCATAACTCGGTTGTTTTTTCCAGCTAATTTTTTAGTTATCTCTTCCACTCCAAACAATGTTTCCATAAGTCTAATTGTTTTTCCCTTAGGATATGTTTTTTCAGCCCAAGATTTAGTCCTTAAAAGATATTTCCAGAATCTTGGAAATTTAAAATAAGCAGTTCCTTCTCCATCTGTATATGCAATTCCTCTTAAAACATCGTCCATTTCTTTTCCCGGTGTCTTGTTTATATAATCTGCTAGAATTTCTTTGAGTTGAACATCTATTTTAGACGAAGAAGGAGCGGGAACAGTTTTTAAATTAGCGAAATGTTTTATTAGTAATTTTCTCCAAACATGTCGTGGAACTGGCATCATTGGCTGGCCTATTTGATTCATACAAGCTAGTGAAAATTTTTCTGGATCATGCAAGGTTGCATCATCAACTTCAACACTGTCTCCACCAATTGATACAAAGTAAATAGGAGGATCAGAAACGTATTTTCTAATTTCAGTTATTTCAGGAATAGGTGCATCATCTCCCACACCAAATTCTCTTGTTATACATTTTTTAGGGTCGCAAAAACTAGAAATAGGCTCGTCTTTACATTTATAGTGGTAATCTTTGTTTTTTACAGAAGCTATAGTTTTAACCATTTCTCGACTGTCACATGGTGGCTTCATGTATTGTGTATTATAAAGTTCCATTTTCCGTTCCCATTCTTGTTTTTCGGGAGAACCATTTTCTGGGTATCTTTTTTTAAGATAAACACCAACACTGTACATGCAATTATTTCTTTGACCTTCTGAAACTCCGTCAGAAAGTAGGGCTTCTAAACATGGAGGCATACCTTTAAAATTATCATTTTTTTCTTTCTCTTCTTTCAACTCTAACGCGTTTAATTCTACTTCAGTCAGTACTGTTTTTTCATAAAAAGAAAGGAATTCTGAGAGATTTAAGCCTTCGCCATTTACATTAAAA
>CAJXCX010000109.1:0-3768 GCA_913051685.1 uncultured Spirochaetales bacterium | reverse complement strand
TAATTGGAAAAAGTGGTATTGGTAAAAGCGAATGTGCAATTGAACTTTTAAACAAAGGAGCGCGCCTTATCTCCGACGATATAGTCATAATAGAAAACATTCGGGGATCCCTTATCGGTAAATCACCAGATGCCATCAAAGAGTTGATAGAGATAAGAGGTATTGGGATTATCAACGTTAGAGAAATATTTGGCTCTAATGCAATAGAAAACGAATCAAAAATCGATCTTGTTGTCGAACTGATTAGCTTCAACGAGAATCATGATTATGAAAGATTAGGATATGACACCACCTTTGTGAACATTCTAAATATCGAGATTCCAACTATGCAAATTCCAGTCAGTCCAGGAAGAAACTTGTCCACACTGATTGAAATCGCTGCTAAAAAATTAATCTTTGAAAGATAGCTTTATAAAGAATCTTCAATGCATTAGACTGTAAGAATGTTTAACATACTAATTATTACTCATGGTCTGCTTTGCGAAGAGTTGCAATCATCGGTGGAGTTCATCCTGGGAGATAAAATTGTCAGGGAAATCTTTACAATCAGCATCAATGAAGACTCCAGAGATTTCGATACGTATGCAAATAAAATATCCAATTTTCTAATAGAAGATAAAAATACAATTATCTTTACAGATATGTTTGGTGGAACACCATCAAATATAAGCTTGGCCTATTTTCAAAGAGGCTCGGTAGAAATAATTTCGGGAGTCAACCTACCTATGCTTATTAAAGCAGCAACGCTTGAAGGGTGTGAATCCTTTGAAGAAGCAGTTAAAATAATTAAAAATTCTGGGCAAGAAAATATAATTGCCGCAGGGGATTTGAATATTTAGATTATGTCGCAATTAGATTATGAAGAAATCTTAGCTGAATGGTCCAAAGTGTATTTAAAAGATGCTTATGCAGATTGGTCAGTAGAGGTAGACCCATCAATAGATAAGAACTTCGCTGCAATCGCATTATTTATAGATTATCGAACCGCCAAATCAGCAGGAGAAACTGCGGATATACATCAGGGCTTCAAAAAAGCATCCTTGCTTATACTAGATTTGCTTGAAATTCAAATAGTTGACGAACCAAACAATAAGATTATAAGATTAGTACAAAAACAATCCGATAGAATAAGAGATAAGAAACTTGCTAAAGAAATCTGGGGCTAATGAGCATATTAAGGAACTATAGCGGTTTTATTCTTGATCTAGATGGTGTCATTTATCTAGGTAATCAGTTAGTTCCTCATTCAAAAAAATATGTGGAAAGAATAAATCAACTTGGAATGAAGTATGTCTTTGTTACTAACGACTGTAGGCTCTCGGCCCTACAGTACTCGCAAAAACTTAGAAATTTCGGCATACCCTGCACGAAGGAACAAATTATCACGCCCTTGTCAGTTCTATTGGATAAATTAACAAACAAATCATCAAGGAAAACACCTGGGGTTCTGGCTTTCACAAGCAAAAAAGTTAGAAGGGGCTTGAAAAGCAATAAAGATATAAAAATTCTTGACCCCGAAAAGGATTACAAATCTGCCCAAATAGTTCTAGTTGCTGGTAGTCAAGATTTTAATTATATGGATCTTATGTATGCTTGTCTCGCAATACAAAATGGAGCAACGTTTTACGCAACTAGCAAAGATTATACGTTCCCATCTAATTATGGCCATCTTGTTCCTGGGACAGGTGCTATAGTTGCCGCAATTGAAAAAGCTACCGGCGCAAATGCAATCAACTTGGGAAAACCTTCAAAAACAATATTTGATATTGCGGTCAAATTCTTAGGTTTAAAAAGATCCAAGATTCTGATGATAGGTGATAATATTCAAACTGATATATATGGGTCGAAACTATCAAGAATAGATTCCGCCCTTGTGCTGACGGGAAAAAATCGCATCAAAGACTTAAAAAACGTCAAATTTAAACCTAAGTTCGTTTTGAAAAATTTAAAGGAAGTTTTTGACAGTAAAAATTCTTAAAACAATAATTTATTTTTTTTGCCCTTGAACCATACAAACCATTTTTCCTGAATGCTTATTCTCGTACATCGTCTGATGCGCTAAAGGAATCTCTTCGTATGGATAAATTTCAGATACTACGGGCTTTATGAGCCCCTGATGAACAAGCTCGTTCGCCCTGATACATTCCAGAGCATTAGCAAAATGCGAACCTATAACTTGCTTTTGTAACATCCATAAATATCGGACATCAAACATACAATCGTATCCTGAAGTTCCAGCACAAATAACGATTCGTCCAAATTTCTCACTAACAAATACGCTGGTTGGGAAAGTTGATTCTCCTGGGTGTTCAAATACGACATTGGGGCTTCTTCTTTCTCCAAGAATCTCCCATATTTTTTTCCCGAAATTTTTCATATCTTGAAATCTGAGTTTGATTTGCTCTTCTGTTTCATTCTTTTTATATGCTAAATTTGGGAAATCTTTTCTGTTTATAACTCCAACCGCGCCCAAATCCTTACAGATTTGAAATTTGTCTTCTGATGAAACAACCGCTATAGCTTTCGCCCCTAACATTTTACAAATTTGTAATGCAAAAACTCCAAGGCCGCCAGCAGCTCCCCAAACAAGAACGACTTCTCCTGGCTCTACTTTTGCTTTAGTAATTAGCATTCTATATGCAGTAAAATAGCATAGAGCATAAGAGGCAGCATCTGCCCAATCCAGATTCTTTGGTTTTTTCAAAACTTGTTGCACTTGAACCCTTGTAAATTGAGCGAAACATCCATTTGGAGTTTCGTATCCCCATATTTGAGCTTGCTTGCCGACCATTGGATCATAACTAATAAAATCACCACTGGATTTAGTCATATTCGAATGCGGCTCTTCGCTTTCTACTCCGCAGTGTATAATTACTTCGTCTCCTTTTTTCCAACTTTTAACATTTATTCCAACATCCCAAACAATTCCGGAACAATCACTCCCTGCAATATGATGATCTTGTTTGTGTACATCAAGAACAGAAATGGGTTCCCCCAAGCCCGCCCAGACACCGTTAAAGTTTACTCCGGTAGCAACAACCAATACTAAAACATCGTTAGGTCCACATTCAGGAACCGGCATAATCTCTTCTTGAAAAGATTTCATTGGTTCACCATGACGCTCTTTTCGAATAACCCAGGCTTTCATTGTTTTTGGCTTAAAATCCAAATCATCCGGGATAACCCCTATTGGTAATGGATCTGAATAACTCATTAATGACTCCTTACTTATAATCAAAACTCGACGTATACAAGTTCATGGCTTCTCTTATAAGTTCAATATTATTTTTAGTAATTTCTCTAGCTCTTCTAGAACCTTCAAAAATTATATCTGGGATTTCATCTTTATTCTTTAAGATTTTTAATCGTTTTTCCCTAATAGGGTCAAGGAACTTGTTGATATGCACAATCAAAGATTTCTTAATTTCAACATCGCCAATTTTTCCTTTTTTGTACCTATCTTTAAAATCTGCCAACTCTTCCTTGTTGGAATTAAAAATATCATGATATATAAAAACCGGATTCCCTTCTACCTTTCCAGGTATGTCAGCACTGGTTCTATTTGGGTCGGTAAACATTTTCATGACCTTCTTCTCCACTTCTTTTTCAGAATCGCACAAATAAATGCAATTATCTAATGACTTGCTCATTTTACTTTGACCATCAATTCCAACTAATCTTGAATTGTGACTTATCAATGCTTCGGGTTCTTTAAATATTTCCTTATAATTCGAATTGAATTTTCTTGCTAATTCACGTGCAAGTTCA
>CAJXCX010000108.1:0-3772 GCA_913051685.1 uncultured Spirochaetales bacterium | reverse complement strand
TTGCAGTTTTATAAAACAATTCAAAAGTATCAGATTTCATTCTATGTAATAATGGTTGAGCTTCAGGGTCACCAAAACGGCAATTAAATTCAACAACCTTAGGCCTTTTGTCCTTTATCATCAAGCCTATGTACAGAATCCCAGTGTAATCAATTCCATCTTTTTTGAAACCATTAAATACCGGTTCTACTATTTCATTCATAATGTTTTCTCTGGTTTTAGAATCTATTATAGGTGCGGGAGAATATGCCCCCATTCCTCCGGTGTTTGGTCCCAGGTCATCATCCAATAACCTTTTGTGGTCTTGTGAAGAGTCAAGAGGCAATATAGTGTCACCGTCCGTAAAAACAAAAAAAGAGGCTTCCTCACCATCGAGAAAGCTTTCAACTACAACCTTTTCTCCGGATTTCGAAAAAATTCTGTCTTCCATTAAGGATTTTAAAAATATATTTGCTTCATCATAAGAATTGCACACCTTCACACCTTTACCGGCCGCCAAACCATTCGCCTTAATCACAACAGGCAAAGGATGTTCGCTCACATATTTTTTTGCAGAATCAAAATTTGTAAATGAATTAAAAGCCGCCGTTGGAATCTCATGCCTGTCCATAAATAACTTAGAAAATTCCTTGCTTGATTCAAATTGCGAAGAATACTGGTTGGGACCAAAAATTAACAAATGATTTTTCCTAAAAAGATCCACAATACCTAACGACAAAGGGTTCTCCGGGCCAACGATAGTCAAATCGATTTTTTTATTTAAAGCAAAATCTACAAGCTCGTCCAAGCTTTCAGGGCCGATTTTAACAATCTGAGCAACCTCCGAAATTCCTCCATTGCCAGGGGCACAGTATAATTCCTTAACGGACTTATTGCGTGATACTGCCCAGCATATTGCATGCTCCCTTCCGCCTGAACCTATAACTAAAACTTTCATCAAAAAATTATAATAAATATTTACGCAACTGTAACCACCTTAGCTAAATTCCTAGGTTGGTCAACCGGTAAATTGTTTAATTTAGCCAAGTGGTAAGCAAAATATTGTAGTGGAACTGTGAATAAAATTGGCAACAAATCCTCTTCCACATTAGGTATTTCGATAAGGCTAATTTCTTTTAAGAAGTTTTTATCCAATTTTTGAATTGCATTTGAAGTTGCTAGTAAAATAATTCTATTCGATCTTGATTTCGCTTCATATAAGTTGGTAATCTCTTTTAAAATTGAATCTTGATTGTCTGATATCAAAAATATAATAGGAAAGTTTTTATCGAGTAAGGCTATTGGTCCGTGTTTCATCTCGGACGACAAAGAAGCTTCCGCGTGAATATATGCAATCTCTTTTATCTTGAGAGATGCCTCTAAAGCAATAGGGTAATGATAATTACGCCCCAGGATGAAAAAGTTTTTACTCCTATGAAAATTTTTAGCTATATTCGCTATCTTCCTCTGAAGGGAAAAAATTTTCAGATAGTGCTTATTGAATTTTATCAAATTAGATGGTTTTTTATTTCGTTTACCACTAAAGATTGTTGCTAAACTGTAGAGATAGATAAGTTGTCCCGTGAACGTTTTTGTAGCAGCAACTCCTTTTTCTATCCCCAAATCTAAATTAAGAGATAATCTAGTATTCCTGACCAATCTTGAATCAGGTTGGTTCACAATTGAAAGTGAATTTTTAAAATAATCAGCGTTGGCTTCCAGCAAATCACAAGTATCTGCGGTTTCTCCAGACTGTGACATAAAAATATAGAGAGTATTTTTGTTATTTTTTTTAAAAAAAACAAACTCGGAAGGTCTATAAATCGTAGTTGGGATTCCGGAAATTTGTTCGAAATAATGCTTTCCTAGCATAGAGGCATTAAATGACGAACCACAGCCAATTATTGCTATTTCGGAAAAGTTTTTTATTGTTTTGATTTGTTTTTTAATCATATCGAAAGCATTAAGAACTTTTGGTATTAGAAATTTTTGAGAATTAATTTCATCATAAGTAATAAAACCCTCTGTTTCCAATTTCTTTTTCTTTTTTACCACGGACAATGTATATGGAACCATCATCATTTTTTTTACCTTCATTTCTCTGTTAAAACAGCGGATTCTATGATTGTTAATCTCAACAAGTTCTTCATCATTTAAAAAATAATATTTATTTAAATCGTTTTTCATTGCATTAAGATCCGAGGAAAATAAGAATTCTCCATTGTCTTTAATTCCAAGATACAAAGGGGTTTTGTTTTTATACGCGACTATAAGTTTCGGGTCTTTCTTGTCAAGACAAAGAAAAGCATTGGATCCTTTGATAATTTCTCCAACCTTAGCGACAGATTTAACAAGAGAACCCTCCCTCTCTAAGTAGTATGATATCAAATGCGCCAAAACTTCTGTGTCAGTATCCGATTTAAACTTGTTCCGTTGAATAGCCTTATGCCTTTTTAATTCGTCATAATTTTCCACAATACCATTATGGACAAGAACGATGTTTTTATATTCGTGAGGATGGCAGTTTTTTATTGATGGGCTGCCGTGTGTTGCCCACCTAGTGTGCCCCATAATTAGAGAAGTTTTAAGATTGTTTTTTAATTTTGATTCCAAATCTTTTATTTTAAGTGTAGTTTTTAATATTTTAATATTATCTTCTTGAAAAAATGCAACACCAGCTGAATCATAACCCCGATACTCAAGCTCTTTTAAGGAATTGATAAAAGAATTCGGTTTGATATCTTCTTTTGAATAAATACTAAAAATTCCACACATGTTTATTTTTTAGGTCGTCTCTTCCAATTCTTTATATGTTTTTCTTTTGTTCTTGTTACTCCCAAACTATCAGCCGGCAAGTCTGAACTTAAGACGGATCCAGCACCGGTAGTGGAATTCTTGCCAAGCTTAATAGGGGCAATAAGCATGCTATCACTTCCAACAAAAACATTATCTTCAATAATTGTTTTATTCTTGGAGATCCCATCGTAGTTGCAAGTAATTGTTCCGGCCCCAATGTTAACACCGGTTCCCATTTCCGTATCCCCTATATATGAAAGATGTGGAATCTTTGATTGATTGTTTATGCTGCTTTTTTTTATCTCAACAAAGTTTCCTACCTTAACATTGTTCCTAATATCGTTCCCCGGACGTAAATTGGCAAAAGGACCTATTTGTGTCATCGAACCTACGGTTGACCCCTCAATGCTTGTAAAAGGTTTGACAATCGAGCCTCTTCCGATTGTAGAATCATTTATATACGCATTCCCTTCAATACGAGCATTTTCCTTTATTTCAGTTTTTCCCTTAAGTATTACATTGGGGCCAATGTAAACGTTTTTTGATATCTTTACGTCAAAATCTTTTTGAAAGGTACTAGGGTCGCTAAGAAATATATTATTTTTTATGCATTCTTCATAAACAAACATCTTATCAATATCATGGGCATATTTGTAGTCATCAAAAGTATTAATATTTACAAACTTCCTCTCATCCTTTATAGGTATCGAATTAACATTGAGGCCATTTCTGGTAAAAATATTTATTAAATCGGTCAGGTAGTATTCAGAATTTTTATTCTTCTTTATTTTGCTTACATACTTAATAAGCAAAGTCGAATCCACCAAGTAGAGGCCGGCATTAACTTCTTTAATCAATTTTTGTTCAGAACTGCAATCTCTTTCTTCGACTATATCTAGAATCTGACTATCGTTGTCCCTTAAAATTCTTCCGTACCCTTTAGGGTTCTTAGGAAAAGATGTTGCTATAGTAAAGACAGATTTATTTTTTATATTAA
>CAJXCX010000107.1:0-3772 GCA_913051685.1 uncultured Spirochaetales bacterium | reverse complement strand
CCTTTAAGGACAAAAAATTAATACTATTATATATAATTATGGTTCTACTTGGTGGATCCTTTTTAACTTGCCTAAATTTTGGAGTGGTATTTGCACAATCTCTAGGCGTACTACCTATTACAACTTTCTTTGTAGCCTACACGAGTGTTGCCCTAATTATGAGAATGTTTTTTGGTTGGGTCCCTGATAAGTATGGAGAAATTTTTGTTTGTAGATATGCGTTCATATTGTATGGGATTTCAATCTTTTTACTTTCCCAATCCTTTAATTATTGGACTCTGTTTGTATCCGGAGTCTTATTCGGATTATCTCATGCTCTTGTATATCCTTCCATTTATTCCCTTGCCTTAAATTTTTCCAATAAAAACAATAAAACGAAAGCATTTTCGTTGTGCAGCGTCTCTTTTACATTTGGTGGAATGTTATTTTCCATTATTTATGGTTATGTGGCGGAAGTCTATTCTTTCGAAATTATGTTCTTATCTTGTAGTATAATAGTGACATTGTGCTTGTACTTTTTAATAAAATTACTTCATAGGGAAGTTGAATATGGTAACTGAGAATGAATACCTAGAGAAAAGAAGAAAAAAAATTGCAGAATTAAGAAAACAAGGTATCGATCCATTTGACAACACTTTTTCTCCATCTCACCCCTTAAATGAAATTATTGAGAAATACAAAGGCCATGATAATTCCAATTTTGCACCTGACAATTTAGTTTACAGAGTAGTTGGCCGCATAACTGCTATCAGGAGTTTTGGTAAATCCGCGTTTATTAAAATAGTAGACAATATGACAAAGTTTCAAATTTTCATCTCTAACGACTCGGCTGGCAAGGACAAGATGGCTTTTTTTAAGAACTTTGTTGATATTGGAGATTTTATTGGAATTGAAGGGAAATGCTTTTTTACGAAAACAAACGAATTATCTTTAGAGGCCTCGGATATCATGATAATTACCAAATCGTTAAATACTTTACCTGAAAAGTGGCATGGCTTAACTAACATTGAAACACGGTATAGACAAAGGTATGCGGATCTTATTTCCAATAGTCAAGTTAGAGAAATATTTTTGTTACGATCTAAAATAATCTCTAACATTAGAAATTATTTGTCCAAAGAAAACTTCTTAGAAGTCGAAACGCCCATACTGCAAAGTGTTGCAGGTGGGGCCGCTGCAAAACCATTTAGAACTCACCATAATGCTCTTGATATGGATTTGATTCTTAGAATAGCACCAGAATTATACTTGAAGAGACTCGTAGTAGGAGGGTTAGAAAGAGTATTTGAGATTGGAAGAAACTTTAGGAATGAAGGGATATCTACACAACATAATCCAGAATTTACAATGATTGAGATTTACCAATCTTATTCTGATTATGAAAAGATGATGAATTTAGTAGAGGAACTAATTGCAAGCTGCGTAGATTTAGTTTCTCCCGATAGAAAATTGATATATCAAGATGACTCCATTAATTTTAATAGTCCATGGGAAAGAGTGGATATGATTAAATGGCTATCTGATAAACTTGGCTATGATGTCTTGTCTGAAACTGATAAAATTCTCAAAGAAGCCGACAAACTTAAAATTAACCATTTCGATTTGCCTGGAAGAGCGATAGTAGAATTATTTGAAATGAAATTTCTAACTAACAAGGTTAATCCAGTTTTTGTTTTTGGTTTCCCAGTGGATGTATCGCCGTTAGCGAGAAGAAACAATATTAACAAACAAATTGCTGACAGATTCGAGCTGTTTATACACGGAAAAGAGATTGCAAACGCCTTCTCAGAACTTAATGATCCAGATGACCAATTTGATAGATTTAACAAGCAAATTGAATTAAAGCAAAAGGGCGACGAAGAGGCCAATGATATGGACGCTGATTATATTAATGCTCTACGATATGGTATGCCACCAACCGCGGGTGCAGGAGTAGGAATAGACAGACTAGTCATGTTGTTAACAAATAGCCCATCCATTAGAGAAGTGATATTATTTCCTCATATGAGGAATGAATGAAGTATGAAAATCTACTGGTTCTGAGTTATTTTAAAAGTCTTTTTAGTTCAAAAGACAACTTGGTTCCAGCCATTATTTCTATAGCTGCAATTACTGTATCAGTTTTTTCATTAATTGTTGTTCTATGCGTCATGAAAGGTTTTGATGTCAAGGTCAAACAAAGAATTATCGAAAGCTTTCCGCACATTGTTATTCGTACAAATGAGGACTATGATTTTAGCCACTTTGGTAAAATCAAGTCATTCGAAAAAACTTTTGAGGCATACTCAGGGATAATTTTAAATGAAGACTTTAGCGTAATTCAAATTAAAGGCGTCGATGATTTCAATTCGATTCAGAAGATATCTCCAAAATTAAATTTAAAGAAGTTGGTACAAACTAAAAATCAAATCCCAATAATTGTCGAAAAGAGTTTCTCTGTTAGGCGGAACAAGTTTGTTGGAGACAAAATAGAACTGCTTATTCCAGACTTTAGTAATAAAAAACCTAAGATCAGATTGACTGAAGCACATATCGTTGGTATTTCGGATGGTTCGGATAGAAACTTTATCAGGCTATACACGCTTAATAAAAATAAAGAAAATTTCATTGGAAAAAATGAAAGTTTTATTGAAATCATACTCTTCAATCCTTTTGATTCTCAAATTGTCTTAAATCAAATAGTCAAAGAATTTAAAAATTTAAAACACAAAGTGATTGATTGGCAATCAAGCAACTTTAACCTTTTTAATTTGATGAAACTGGAGAGAATATCGTTGGGCATTTTTCTTTCGTTCTTGATTATTATTTCGGCTACAACAATTTATTCGAACATGGTAAGTCTCATATCTCAAAAAAAGAACGAAATAGGCACTTTAATTTTGTTAGGATCAAAAAAATCATCTCTTATTAAAATCTTTACTTGCATTGGCCTACTAGTAGGACTAGCGGGGATAGCTATCGGCACGTTCTTTGCAACTGCAACGATTCTGTTGCTAGCTCAAACTAATATAATTAATAGTTTATCAATCGATTTATCTTTTTATGGCATCGATGGTTTTCCAATTGTTTTTTCGGCGACCTATTATGTATATATAATACTTTTCGCCGTTTTAACGGTAATGCTTTCTTCTTTTTTGCCATCTTATATGCTACTTAGCAAAAATGTTGAGTCATTGATTAAAAGGGATTATTGAAATGTTCTTAGAAACCAACAAGCTAAGTAAACAGTATGGGTCAAAAACAGTTCTTGATGAGGTACGACTCAAGATTCACAAAGGTGATTTTGTATCTATAGTGGGCCCTTCGGGTTCCGGAAAGACGACTTTACTTAATATACTATCTCTTATATCGAATCAAACATCTGGGGATTACTGGTTTCTCGGAAGGGACAATCGAACCATCCTTTCAAATTATAATGATTTAACAAATTGTAGAAAGGAGATTGGAGTAATGTCTAATTTGAGCGAATTGCTTCCTGGTTTGACGATAAGAGATAACATTCTCCTGCCAGCATACATAAATAATAATTCAAATAGCATCGAGAAGAACCTGCAGGAACTGGTACGTTTTACAGATATCGTTGATTTGCAAAACGAAAAACCAATTAGCTTATCGTCTGGGGAACGCCAAAGGGCTTTGCTTTGTAGGGCTTTAATTATGAATCCCAAAATATTGATTGCTGATGAACCTACGTCGAACCTTGATGAGCGTAATGCTTTAAATTTAATTGAATATCTGGTTAATTTGAATGATAAAAATAAAACAACTATAA
>CAJXCX010000106.1:0-3780 GCA_913051685.1 uncultured Spirochaetales bacterium | reverse complement strand
AAAAGTAAAAGTAGCCGAACTTAAAGAAATCACTGACAAGACTTGGGATAGAGCAAAGGCCGGAATTAAATTTAGTGCAAGAAAATAATCAGAATATTGGCACGAATCTTGCTCTTATCTAGTAAAGAAATATAGCTTTTTGTAATATTTCTTTGAAATGTGTCATAATAAAGATACATAATCTAAATTTTGGAGGAATCAAAATGAAGATGATTCAGGCAATCATTAAGCCGTTTAAGCTAGATGACGTCAAAGAAACTTTGAAAGGGGTCGGAGTTACCGGCATGACGGTATCCGAAGTTAAAGGCTTCGGGAGGCAAAAAGGACACACCGAGGTTTATAGAGGTGCGGAATATGAAATTGAATTTATTCCTAAGGTCCAAATAGAAATCGCTGTTCCCGATGATAAGGTCGATGGTGTATTAAAAGCAATCCAGTCTTCGGCCAGTACAGACAAGATTGGTGATGGGAAAATCTTTGTTCTTCCAATCGAACAAGCTATACGAATTAGAACCGGCGAAACCGGCGATGCAGCTGTTTAGATATTGGATTTGTGATAAACGTGAAATTTAACGGAGGTGTTTCATGGGTTATAACGTTAATGATGTATTAAAACTTATCAAGTCAAAGAAAATCGAGATAGTTGATTTGAGATTTGCTGATTTATTGGGAACTTGGCAACATACCTCTTTCCCCGTTTCGGAAATAGATGCAGGAGTATTTAAAGATGGTTTAGGATTTGATGGTTCAAGTATACGAATATGGCAGGACATAAATAATAGCGATATGCTAATTATCCCTGATCCTTCAACTGCTGTCATAGATCCATTTACAGCACACCCTACTCTATCAATCATATGCGACATTAAAGATGCAGTAACAAAGAAAAGGTACGATAAAGATCCAAGATATGTCGCCACAAAAGCTGAAGAATATCTTAAAAAAAGTGGGGTTGGTGATACAGCATATTTTGGCCCTGAGTTAGAATTTTTTATGTTTGATGATGTTCGATACGAATCATCAGCAAATGAAGCATTTTATTCTGTAGACTCAGTAGAGGGAGAATGGAATTCAGGTGCAGACGAAGTACCAAATTTGGGACATAAAATTCGGTACAAGGAAGGATATTTTCCTACTTCACCCAACGATACATATCAAGATGTTAGATCAGAAATGGTAAAAGTTATGCAAGAATGCGGAATTAAGGTTGAATGTCACCATCACGAAGTTGGTGGGCCAGGACAAGCTGAAATTGATATGAGCTATGCTCCGTTAAAAACAATGGCTGACAATGTTATGTGGTACAAATATATTGTAAAAAATGTGGCTAAACTTCACGGAAAATCAGCGACCTTTATGCCTAAGCCCGTATATGTTGATAATGGTTCAGGGATGCACATACATCAGTCAATATGGAAAGGCTCCAGCCCTTTGTTTGCAGGAAAGAAATATGCCGGATTAAGCGAAACAGCTTTGCACTATGTTGGCGGAGTCTTAAAGCATGCAAGAGCTATATGCGCATTCTCAAATTCCACTATCAATTCATACAAGAGACTAGTTCCAGGGTATGAAGCGCCTATTATTCTTGCCCACTCTGCAAGGAATAGAAGCGCCGCTGTAAGAATACCGATGTATTCAACTAATCCAAAAGCAAAAAGAGTCGAGACCAGGTGGCCAGATCCAGCAGGAAATTGCTATTTGATATTCGCTGCTTTATTAATGGCTGGACTAGATGGCATTAAAAACAAGATAAAGCCTACCCCAGAACTAGAAAAAGATATTTATACTCTTTCCCAAAAAGAACTTGGCAGATATCCTTCGGTGCCCGCTTCGCTAGATGAAGCACTAGATGCATTAAAGAAAGACCACAAGTTTCTTCTTGAGGGAGACGTATTCACAGACGACCTATTACAATCCTACATAAATTATAAAATGGATGAAGAGGTCACACCTTGGCGAGCAAGACCCAATCCGTTTGAATTTGTTATGTACTATAGTGTCTAAAAATTTTGAAGCTCTATTTGGATTCTAGGATTTTATCGTTTTCTGTGAACTCCGACTTTTTTGCATAGGTTATTTACACCGCATCGACTACAAATGGGCGATATGGGTCTGCAAATCTTTTGTCCATAAAAAACTAGTAAGGAATTGATAGGTAGCCAGAATTTTAATGGAAGTTTCTTTCTGAGTTCAAACTCGGTTTGATTAGGAGTTTGAGTTTGCACATATCCAATACGATTAAATATTCTGTGGACATGAGTATCAACACAAATCCCTGGTTTGTTATATCCAAGGATAACAACAAGGTTGGCTGTCTTTCTTCCAACTCCTTTAAACTTAAGGAGTTCTTGAATAGAATTAGGAGTTTTACCATTATAATCGTACAAAATTTTTTTGGATACTTCCTTTATTGTTTTCGCCTTATTTCTAAAAAAACCACAAGGATAAATGGCTGTTTGGATTTTATGAGTTGGAAGCTTAGATATGGCTCGAGGAGTTGATCCTAGTTTGAATAATCTCTTTGAAGATTCATAGGTAACCTCATCTTTGGTTCGCAAGCTTATGATTGTTGATATCAAAATTTTGAATGGATTTCTTTTCTTGTTGAGCTCAATAAAGCTCTCAACTGCTGTAGGTTCTGTATCCTTTCTAGTAATCCGCATTTTCGTGATTATTTTTTCAATATCAATTTTAGACATAATAATTAAAGTTAGCAGATTTTCTATGTTAACAAAATCAGATAAGATAAAGAAATGAAGCTAGAAAAAGATAAATTGTCAGCACTTCCTGATGAGCCTGGCGTATACATCTTTAAAGACAAGCAGAATGAGACTTTGTATGTTGGAAAGGCAAAGAATCTTAGAAAGAGAGTGAAATCGTATTTTTCTAAATCAAAAGACTCTAGAATAAGTATTAATTTTCTAATGCAAGAGGCACAAAGCTTGGATTTTATATCAACGAATAGCGAAGAAGATGCTTTAATTCTTGAAAACAAAACAATCAAGGCAAGGCAACCTAAGTACAATATACTCTTAAAGGATGATAGAACTTATGCATCATTACGAGTAGAATTAAAAAAATCTTATCCAAGGATTTCTATAGTTAGAAAATGCGACGATAAAGATTCGATATACTTAGGACCATTTAAATCTTCAAATAGCTTATACAACACAAAAAGATTGTTTCAAAAGATGTTCGGAATTCGTGATTGTACCGACAATAAATACAATAGACATCGTCATAGGGCTTGTATATATAAGGATATTGATTTGTGCATAGGTCCTTGCAATGACAATTCCCTAAAGAAATCCTACATGAAAAATATATCTTCGATAAAAGAAATATTTAAAGGAAAAGTTGGCGGACTCAGTAAGCAAGTTGCAAAGAATATGAATTTAATGGCAGAACAAGAGAGATTTGAAGAAGCAGCGTTTTATAGAGACCAGTTTGAATTATTAAATAAAAATTATTTATTCGATGTAAGATCAGTAGAAAAATTAAAAAATTTAGATGTAATAGGGTTCCATGTAGCAAAGAAAAAAGTACAAATAGTTATCTTGTTTTTTAGAGGTGGATACATTATTGATAAAGCCGACCTCTACTTCGAGAGCGAAACAAAGCATCAAGATATTGAAATTTATCAAATAATTTCACAATTTTATTCGAAGAAATTATCAATCCCAAAGAAAATTTTATTGCCTAACAACTTTCAATATGTCGATGAACTTAAAGAAGATATATCTACCGCCTCATTATCAAAGACAAGCATAAAAACTGCTC
>CAJXCX010000105.1:0-3789 GCA_913051685.1 uncultured Spirochaetales bacterium | reverse complement strand
ACTTAATTGGTCTTCACCTACTGGAACTTTAGAAGCATTGAAGATAAGAATGTCAGAGGACATGAGTATCGGATATGACAAAAGTCCTAGCGAATAATTCTCGTTGAGATTCAAATCTGATATCTTCTCTTTCAAAGTCGGTATTCTTTGGACTCTTGGTACGGAACACAACATCGACATAAGAACTGTCAGCTCAGTTATTTCGGGGATAATCGATTGAAGATAGAAACAAGACTTGGTCGGATCAAGACCAACGGATAGCCAATCGACAACCAGCTCTGTAATGTTCTCTTTTAATTCATCCACCCTACTTTGATGAGTGGTAAGCATATGCAAATCCGCTATAAGAAAAAAACAGTTATAAGAATCCTGTAGGGTCAGTCTGTTCTCCAACGTTCCAACATAATGCCCTAAATGCAAATTCCCGGTGGGTCTATCACCGGTAACCAAAATCTCATTATTCTTTTTCATGGATTTATAATTTAATATGATATCTTAGGATTTTTAATAAGAAAGTAATCAATGAAGCAACTCAAATTAGATGACTTGGCTAAATTCTTGACCAAGGATAGAAAAAAAAGAATCGAACATGTTCTCTCTAATAGAACTAGGGCGATTTCTATACTTCTGGAGGACATTTACCAGGGTCACAATATTAGTGCTGTTTTGCGAACCTGTGACAATTTAGGGATTCAGGATGTCCACATATTCCAGGATGGCAATAAAACTGCCCTATCCAAGGGGATATCCTTAGGGTCGGAAAAATGGGTTAGTTTGCATATAAAAGACAGAGCAATATCGAAAAAAGTCTATATAGATAATTTAAAGAAAAAAGGGTATAAAATCATATCAACTGTCTCGTCTTCTAAAAAAGGCTCCATCAATTTAGAGACAACAAAATTCCCTAAAAAAATTATTCTTGCTTTTGGTAACGAAGAGAAAGGTTTAACAAAAGAAATACTTGATAATTCCGACTTCTTTCTTACCGTACCAATGCACGGATTTAGTCAGAGCTATAATATATCTGTTTGCTGTGCAATAGTTCTTAGTAAACTAGTATCACTATTAAAAACACAAAATAAGTTCATACATCTTACAGATAAGGAGAAAAAAGAATTAAGAGTTGATTGGTACAAAAAATCGATAAAAAATTCAAAGAGTATAATTAAGAACTTAACTAAATAAAATTATTCAAAAAAACGTTTGGGACTATGAGGGGTCAAATCGAATTTGACTTCCCTATCTTGCGATAAATCCGCAAGAATCTCTCCTATAGCTGAAGCCATCTTGAAACCATGGCCCGAGCATGCATGACCAAGTATTATGTTTGGATGTTTTGGATGTGGACCTAGTACAAAATTACGATCAGGGGTGCTCATTCCAAAACAAGTTCCAATCTGAACAATATTTCCGTTTGCACCCGGTAAGTATTTTTCTAGCCAGTAACGCAAAGAATCTATATCATCATCACTTATTTTTCTATCTATTTCTTTAGTAGAATTTAAATTTTGGGCCTTACTCATGCTGAATCCAATCTTGACTCCCGGAATTTCAATCGTAGGAAATCCATAAGAATAATGATCTTTTTCAATTAAGATAAAACTTGGAAAGTCTTCTGGTCCATAAAGACTTATATCGTCAGGCTCGAACCAACCAGCAACTAAACGCGATAGGGACAAATGGCTTGAGAAGTCGGGGCATAATTCATTTATATATGCCCCTGCAGTTAAAATTACTTTGTCAGCTTCATAGTTTTGGTCATTAGTCTGAACTATAACTTTATTATCCATGGGCCTAATAGAAACAACAGGGGTATTAAGCAGTATTTCTGCACCATTTCTATCTGCAAGATTAACGAATAAGCGTATACACGCTTCTGATAAAAGATATCCGGCAGTTTTATCGAAAAATCCTATAGAGTTTTTTTTAATAACAAATTGAGGGTAAAGTTTTTTTACTTCTGTTGAAGACAATATCTCATATTCGAGATTATGTTTATCGGCAGATTCTTTTGCATCAATTAACGTAGGATGGTCTTCCGCGCCTACAAACAAAGCTCCTTTTTGAAACAATAAAGATTCTTTGCTTTCATTTTCAATCTCTTTCCATATTTCCTTTGATCTTAAAAGCATAGGAACATAATGTTCACCATCTGAATATGAGAAACGAATCATACGTGATTCGCCATGAGAGGAGCCCTTGTCATGTCCAATAGAGAAGCTATCTATACCAAGAACTTTTTTTTCTGTTTTAGACAAGTGATACAGCGTGGAGCTACCATGTGCTCCCAGCCCAATAACTATAAAATCGTAAACCAACCCC
The DNA here is from genome assembly GCA_913051685.1 of uncultured Spirochaetales bacterium. Taxonomy (GTDB): domain Bacteria; phylum Desulfobacterota_D; class UBA1144; order UBA1144; family UBA1144; genus UBA1144. The sequence continues at coordinate 1,467 of CAJXCX010000105.1, read as the reverse complement.
ACTTTGTAATTATATCAAAAATTAATAGAAAATTGCGCGCCTGGAAGGACTCGAACCCTCGACCTCCAGAGCCGTAATCTGGCACTCTAATCCAACTGAGCTACAGGCGCATATCAATCGGAGAGAGGGGGATTCGAACCCCCGGTACGAATTTACTTCGTACGGCGGATTAGCAATCCGCTGGTTTCAGCCACTCACCCACCTCTCCTGAAGATTGAAATTATAGCACAATTAATTATTAAATCATGGCTGGTGGGTTGGCAAAAATAAATCCTCGAGATTTTTAACTGGCGTAAAGCAAGCCTTGGGAATTTCTACGAAAATTGTATGCCAATAGTGCATACATCCATTCCACAAACCGGGTCTTTCAACAAAGATAGATTCTTTATCAAAGATATTCTTCCTGACTTTCATACCAAGAGAATTTTCTGCAAATTCAAATAAATCAAATTTATCTCCCTTGAAATCTCTAAGTGAACAAATCATTTCCACTGGATTAAAGTAAATACCAGATTCCCATATGGCCTTTTGGTTTTTATCTTTCATATTTACTTGAGATTCTTCAACTATTTGTACCGACTCTGAATTTCCATCAAAAACCCAAAAGGCTTTACCACCCTTAGATTGATTATCTTTTACCACACCGCAAACACGTATAGGCTTATTGAGCATATCAATTATAAAATCCACCTTTTTTTCAATCGCTTCATTTTTAATCTTGTCGGGCAACGTACCTACAATAGAATTAATTGAAGGAAGTAGAAGATCGTAGTCCCTCTCGATGAAAGTTTTAAGTATCATATCGTATTGCTTCTTTGTATTGGCAACTACATTATAAAGTATTTTGGAAATTTCGTATCGTAGCGTCCTGGTTTTAGGAGAAATATTATCAATATTATTAATAAAAATATAATCGGACTCGACTTCGTTAAGATTGCCCAAAAGGGCTCCATGACCAGAAGGATGAGTGTATATTCGTCCATCGTCATACCTAACAAGATTCTTGTTCATATCAAAACATAGACTATTCGTAGCGGAATCTTGGTAGGAAAATTTCACAAAGTCCTTAAAATTAACCTCGCTAAGCAACACGGAGTCACGTAATGTTTTTAATATCATTTCTTCATCAGTTTTTTGAATTGTAAACCACATATACGAATTGACTATATCACCTAAAGAATAGAGAATAATCTCTTCTATTGGTGTAACGGCAATACCTTTTAAGAAATGAAATGGCAGTATGGCTTTAGGTAGGCTGGCGAAATTCATTTCCTTTTGGGACAGGAGAATATCTTTAAGTTTATCTAGATTTTTGTCTTCAATTATTTGACTCAAATCAATGCTATTTCTATCACAATACGAAGAAAGCAGGTTAAACAAAGGAAGGGATTTAATATTCTTGAAGAATGTATCGCTTGAATTATCAAAATCAAACATCCTAGTTGAAGATCCCGATGCTGGTATAAA
>CAJXCX010000104.1:0-3790 GCA_913051685.1 uncultured Spirochaetales bacterium | reverse complement strand
TGAACCATCGGCTCCAGCGTTTTGTGCAATTTCTCTAATAGGCTCCTCAAGAACCCTTCTGATGATATTGACTCCCGCCTCTTCCTCGGCGTCTCCAGTTGAAAATTTCGAAAGGCCATTAATTGCTCTTACAAGGGCAACGCCACCTCCTGCTACAATACCTTCGTCAACAGCTGCACGTGTAGCATTTAAGGCATCTTCGACTCTGGCCTTCTTCTCTTTCATTTCCGCTTCTGTAGCAGCGCCGACATTGATTACAGACACTCCACCAGCTAATTTAGCCAATCTCTCTTGAAGCTTCTCTCTGTCGTATTCTCCTGATGCGTCCGCAATCTGCGCTTTTAATTGATTGATTCTCGCAGTAATTTCAGATTTTTTTCCACTACCTCCAACTATGGTAGTATTGTCTTTATCAATTACTATTCTCTTTGCAGTTCCACAATGTTGTAGATTCGCAGATTCGAGTTTCATTCCAGCTTCTTCGACGATAACGGTACCACCAGTAAGTACTCCAATGTCTTCCAACATGTCCTTTCTTCTATCTCCAAACCCCGGTGCTTTTACGGCAGCCACCTTCAAGGTTCCTCTCATTTTGTTGACAACTAATGTTGCCAGAGCTTCGCCTTCAACGTCTTCTGCCATAATAAGTACGGGCTTGCCAGTTTTTGCAACTTCTTCCAGCAATGGAACCAAGTCTTTCATATTTGCAATTTTCTTTTCATACATAAAAATGTAAGGATCTTCTAATTCTACTGTCATTCTTTCGGGTTCAGTAACCAAATAAGGACTTAGATAGCCTCTATCAAACTGCATACCTTCGACTATATCTAATGTGGTATCCAAGCTTCGTCCTTCTTCAACGGTAATTACACCGTCTTTACCAACTTTCTCCATTGCATCAGAAATTATTTGACCTATTTCTTCTTCACCGTTAGCCGAGACAGTTGCGACAGATGAAATTTCTTCTTTACCTTTTACTGGCTTAGCCATCTTCCTAATTTCTTCAACAACGGCGGTAACCGACTTATCAATACCTCGTTTTAGTTTCATTGGATCATGCCCAGCTGCTGTAAGCTTTATGCCTTCACGATAAATCGCCTGTGCTAAAACCGTAGCGGTTGTAGTACCGTCTCCAGCAACATCATTTGTCTTTGAAGCAACTTCCTTAACCATTTGAGCACCCATGTTCTCGAATCTATCTTCTAGCTCAATTTCTTTAGCAACGGTTACACCATCTTTTGTAACTACGGGAGCCCCGAAGGTTTTTTCAATCAAAACATTTCTTCCTCTAGGGCCCAAGGTTGCTTTAACAGCATCGGCTAATTTATCTACCCCATCTTTAACCACAGCCTGAGCTGCCCTTCCAAATTTAATTTCTTTTGCACTCATTATATATATAACCTCCTAAAGTTATTCAATGATCCCTAGAACTTCGTCTTGTTTTAGAAAGATATATTCACCATCTCCCAGAGAAAGCTCCATGCCACCATACTTGTTAAATACAACTACGTCGCCCTTTTTTACATCGAGAGGCTTAGTTTTTCCGTCACTAAGCAATTTCCCTTTGCCCACGGCAACGACTTTGCCTTGTTGAGGCTTATCTTCGGAACCGCCAGGAATAATAATTCCCCCTTCGGTTTTTTCTTCAGGACTGCTAATCTTAACTAAAATCCTGTCATATAAAGGTTTAATACTCATAAATACCCTCCAAACACCTCGTTAATGCATAATCAGTTAATTATCAAGAAGATAAACATGATACCTGCTTTGTCAAGAAAATAATATAAACTAATACCTATTATCAATAAAAAATTGAACACTTTAGATAAAAATAGTCTTAACGATGAGCAGCTTAGGGCGGTACAGCACACAACTGGCCCAGCTTTAGTCTCGGCGGGTGCAGGCTCGGGAAAAACGAGGATTTTAACCTACAGAATATATAATTTAATAAAATCTGGCAAGGCTGCCCCTAATGAAATCCTTGCCCTTACCTTTACAAATAAGGCGGCAAACGAAATGAAATCAAGACTTGTCTCGCTGTTGGGGAAGGGTTTTCAATTTCCGTGGTCGGGAAATTGGGTAGGAACATTTCATTCGATATCAAACAGAGTTTTAAACATCTTCATAAAGGAACTCTCTCCAAACTATAAGAAAAATTTTATTATCTATGACCGGAATGACCAGGTCAAAATTTTAAAGAATACGATTAAGAAATTGGATTTAGACATAAATTCGTACAACACTGGCCACTTACTAGGTCTAATAAGTAGGTTGAAAAATAATTATATTCAGGATGAGTGGGAAACGAAATGGAGATTCGAAGATGACAATCAGAAAAAGATTATATACGGTTATCAATCTTCACTTGCGGAGAACAATGCTATGGATTTTGACGATTTAATTTTAAATTTTTATGAGCTGGTTTCTAGCAATGAGAGAGTTAAGAAGCATTTGCAAAAAATTTTCAAATACATTCTAGTTGATGAATACCAAGATACTAATGAAATGCAATTCAAACTTCTAAACGTTCTCGCAGGTTCTCATAAGAATCTGTTTGTGGTCGGAGACGAAGATCAATGTATTTATGGCTGGAGGGGTGCGTCAATCAAGAATATTCTTGAATTCGAAACACTTTATCCAGATACACGATTTTTTAAATTAGAAGAGAATTACAGGTCCACACCAGAAATATTAGATGTTGCTAATCAATTGATTTCTTTTAACAAAGAGAGGAAGGAGAAGGAGTTGTTTACACACAACTCTAACGGACCAAGGATTGATGTTGTGAGACAATTCGACAATCGTGAAGAAACTAATTATGTAGCTAATCAGATTTTAACATATAGAAAAGATAATGAATTTAATTTGAATGAAATTGCAATTTTTTACAGAACTAATGCTCAGTCGAGGATTTTAGAGGATGTTTTAAGACAAAACAAAATCCAGTATAAAATTTTTGGAAATATTAGTTTTTATGATAGGGCAGAAATAAAAGATATTATATGTTTTTTAAGGCTCCTTATTAATCCTTACGATACGATATCTTTTGATAGAACAATCAATATTCCACCAAGAGGAATAGGTATAAAGACACTGAGGACTTTAAAATCATTAAAAGCTGAATCTAATGTTGATTTTATAAGCTTGATTGCTGATTGTGGTAACAATAATGTGTTTTCAAAAAAAGTTACTTCAAACCTTGCTAAACTTTCCCAAGCTTTGAAGAATGCTCTTTTTGATATAGAGAATGAGATGCCTATTTCTGAATCTATTCAGAAATTTTTAATCAATATAGAATTTTTTGATTATATATCGAAAGACAATGAGGATAAGATTGAAAATATTTCTGAATTCTTGAATTTAATTTCTGAATATGAACAAAATACAGAGAATCCTACATTAAATGACTTTCTTAATACGCTTTCTATTTCATCGGCTATAGATGACCTTGATAGCGAAGAAGGAAAAGTATCGCTCATGACCGTTCATTTGGCAAAAGGCTTAGAGTTCCCATGTGTTTTTGTTTTAGGAATGGAGGATGGAGTGTTCCCTCACTCTCGATCCTTAGATGTTGATGAATCTTCGATAGAAGAAGAAAGAAGATTATGCTACGTAGCTTTTACAAGAGCAATGAAGAAATTACATATCTCTCACCGTAGAGAGAGAAAGGAGTTCGGGGCACCTATCTATTGTCAGCAGTCTCAGTTTATAGACGAAATTGAGGATAATAAAAATGTGCAAATTATTGATAGTGGATATCCCGAGGAAGATTATAATTTGGAAAACAAGG
>CAJXCX010000103.1:0-3866 GCA_913051685.1 uncultured Spirochaetales bacterium | reverse complement strand
AGAGAAAAAATTTGTAGAAAAATTACCAAAAGTACCCGACGAAATTGTAGAGTCCAGCGAGATAATTCTTGTAGATGATTCAAAAATTGGGTGGGCTACAGCATTTAGAAAATTAATTTCTCTATTGTATGCTGGCAGAATCCCCCGATGGGACGTAACTCAAATTCGACCAAAAGGATCGCCTTTAAAAACCATGGGAGGAAGGGCCAGTGGCCCCGAGCCACTTGTTGAGCTCATGGAGTTTGCAATAAAAATCTTCAATGAATCAAAAGGGCAAAAACTTAGTTGTCTTCAATGTCATGATATTATGTGCAAGATAGGAGAGATTGTTATTGTTGGGGGAGTACGACGTTCAGCTCTAATATCATTGTCCGATATTGACGATACTGAATTGCGTACAGCAAAAAACTCTTCTTGGTGGGAAGAAAATCCTCAGAGGGCTCTAGCAAATAATAGTGCATGTTATGACAAAAAACCCGAATTAGAAACATTTATGGATGAATGGCTTTCTTTGATTAAATCTAGATCTGGTGAAAGAGGAATTTTTAATCGGGAAGCATCCAAGCTACAAGTTCTTAGGACTAACAGGAGGGACCCTAATTTTGATTTTGGAACAAACCCATGCTCTGAAATCATCTTAAGATCCGAGGAGTTCTGCAATCTTACCGAATGTGTGTTGCGCTCTGACGACACCCTGGATGATGTTAAACGAAAAGTAAGATTGGCCACAATTCTTGGTACATTTCAGGCGACGCTTACAGATTTCAGATATTTACGTAAAAACTGGAGGCACAATACTGAGGAGGAAGCACTTCTAGGGGTTAGTTTGACTGGGATTTTTGACAATAAATTCTTTGCTACTCCGTCGGAAGATTTGAAAAACGAATTAAATGATTTAAAAAAATTAGCAATAAAAACGAACCTGAATTTTGCTAAAAAGCTTTCGATTAATCAAGCTGCGGCTATAACATGTATAAAGCCATCGGGAACCGTTTCTCAGTTGGTCGATAGTGGATCAGGTATACATCCAAGATATGGCAGGTATTATCTGCGAACAGTTCGAATCTCTAAAAATGATCCTATTTGTAAATTTATGACAGAAAACGGAGTGTACAACGAGGATGATGTTATGAAGCCTGAGAATACATCCGTGTTTTATTTTCCTCAGATGAGTCCTAATTCTTCTATGACGAGAAAAGAACTTACAGCCATGGAGCACTTAGAAATTTGGAAACTTTACAATACTCATTGGTGCGAACATAAGCCCTCTGTTACTATCAACGTAAAAGAAAAGGAATGGATAGATGTCCAAAAATGGATTTGGGACAACTTTGATGCTTGTAGTGGAGTTAGCTTTCTACCATACGATGATACCTCTTATAAGCAAGCCCCCTATCAAGAAATAAGCGAAGAAGAGTATTTAGATTGGATGGAAAGGCATAATGCAAAACTAAATTGGGAAAAATTATCTAATTACGAGAAAGAAGATCGTACTCAATCCAGCCAAACGCTTGCGTGCTCATCTGGATCCTGCGAAGTCGTAGATTTAGATTAATGTAATCGTTGGTAATCTCTTGCGTACCCATCTGGATTTTGTGAAGCCGTAGACTCGCACCTTAGTCAATACCTATCTCTGTTTTAACTTAAAACACTTGTTGACAATGTCTTGAATTCGCATAAGACTAATTAGTGCTATGGCTCGAGAACGCACGAAGGGGTTAGAGGAGTTTTTTGGTTACTCATTATTCGAGTCTCTTCTAGATAGAAGATCTAGAAGGTTTCAAATGGGCGGCGAGATTCCTTCCGGTCCTCTAAAATATAAATCTTCACATAAGCCAGTACCCTTAACCGAACTCGAGGAAGCCTTATTGATTTGGGCGGGGGGCGGAATGAAGGGTTTAAATCTGTCAGATTTTCCTCCCGAAAAAGGATTAGATTTAGAAGTTAAATTTGTTAGCAAAACGATTCCGTCTCTTGGGGATATACATAGAACAGAGATTTTTTATACAAACGATAATGGGACATACATGATCAAACAAAACGACAAGATTATGAATAGTTTAGGAGGGATTAAGTCTTTAAAACCAGAAAAACGGCTTGATGTCATACTTCAGTTTTTTGATGAATGTCGGATAAAAATAAGCGACAAGAGAGCCGAATTAGCGAAGGAGCCACCGGGGCTAGCTATACATAATACATGGAATGTTAACAAACCTGGATCGACACTTATGATACCGGTAACAGATTTATCCGCTGGGTTAATAAATATTTTGTTTTTCTATGAGAGAATAGGGCATAGATATAATTTTTTAGACGAACTTAAAAATTTACGACCAGCAGGAACTGAAAAGTGGCTCAAAAACGGTTTTCTTAATAAAGACAAATCTCTTAATTTGATAGAAGCCGAAATTAGGTTTGCGAGTGCTTATATGGCGGAACAACCACTATTTTGTCAGAATGTTAACCTTGCTCAACAAGCACTCGGGTTAGGTGGCTGGCTTTTTACAGGTTTTGCTAGCAGATATATGTTGGGTGCGGATCCAGACTCAAATGGCTTAGGTTTTAAATGTATAGATTCAGATCACCCAGATAGCGATTGGGGGTCTACAGTTACGGCAATTCCTGTAGGGTTGGACGGACATTTTGTCGGATTTTGCCCTCCTTATTATGCGAACATGGGTGAAGCTGTTGATGCGTTCAATGACATGAAATGGACGAACTGGGAAACCGACAAGATGCCATATAAAGAATCTCAAGCGGTCTTGGATGCAACAAGGAGACCAACCAAAAAAGAAATTATGGTTGTAAAAGATTTGTGTAACTATATATATGAAACTTACGGAAGCTTTCCAGCTTTTTCTGACACAATGTATACAAGGATGATGGTCCAATCACATGTTATTGATTTGGATTTTTACGATAAATTTTATTCCGAAGGGACATATTCGAAATTACATAAGGAACACAGGAGGAATTGGAATAAGAAACTGTAATTTGTAAATATTTATTACAGCTTTCTTCCGATATCGAGCGCTATGATTCAAACTCTGTTGCACTTCTTTAATTTTTCTATCATTTCTTGGGTGCCTCCTCAAGCGTCCACTGTAGCTGCGTCTGTTGATAACGTATTGGCATTCATATCTTGGATATCGATTTTTTTTACGGTAGCTATTGGATTGATACTAATCTTTTTCTGTATTAAATATAAAAAGAAAACCGATGATGATTACACACCTGACTTGAGGCACAATGCGTTTCTGGAGACGACTTGGACGGTTGCCCCCACTATCCTTGTTTTTATAATTTTTTTTGTTGCGTTATTCCCTTATCTGCAAACTCAAAAAATAGATCCGGCTGGATACGAAATTAATGTAACTGGAACGAAATGGATGTGGAGTTTTGATTATTCAGATGGTAAAAAAACATTCAACGAACTTTATCTGCCAGTAAACAAACCTGTAAGGTTGGTAATGACTTCAGAAGATGTCCTACATAGTTTTTATGTTCCCGCTTTTCGGGTCAAACAAGACGTAGTTGGCAATATGTACACCTTTCTTAATTTTACACCTAACAAAGTTGGGGATTACGTAATCTATTGTGCCGAATATTGCGGGGTGGCCCACTCAGACATGAAAGGGATTGTCCATGTTCTTTCTGAAGAGGACTTCTACGCATGGGAAAAAGGAAGCAAAGATTCGAAAAAATCAGTGGTTGCTAGTGGCAACTTAAAAGAACAAGGAAAAGATTTGTATTTAAAAAACGGTTGCAATGCTTGTCATAGCATTGATGGCTCTTCAGGAGTGGGTCCCACCTGGAAAGGTTTGTTTGGCAAAAAAAGAAAATTTGAAGATGGCACTTCTAGTATA
>CAJXCX010000102.1:0-3952 GCA_913051685.1 uncultured Spirochaetales bacterium | reverse complement strand
CGAAATGGGTGGTGGCTCAATGTTTAATCCTGAAACTGGAGAAATGATCGATGAAGCTACAGCGAAGATAGCACTAATGAGAGTATCAAAAGCACATCTTGCTGGATTGGTTGACAAAGAATACTTAGATTCAATGGCAGAAAGAAGCAAGTCGATTACTGGGTATGACATACTAAGCTCATCTGATTAGAGTATAATCTTACAATGAGTTCAGCTAAGGATAAGCCATGGATAATGAGAACCTATGCGGGTCATAGCACCGCAGAAGAATCTAATGCTTTATTTAAGACAAATTTATCCAAAGGACAAACAGGCCTTAGTGTAGCTTTCGATCTTCCAACACAAACTGGATATGATTCAGACCATATTCTAGCCAGGGGAGAAGTTGGAAAAGTGGGCGTCCCCATATCTAACATAGAAGATATGGAAACACTCTTCAGGGATATCCCGCTAAACAAAATGAATACCTCAATGACAATAAATGCAACAGCAGCCTGGTTGCTTGCATTGTATTGCGCAGCAGCACAGGAAAACGACATTGAACTGAAAGAATTACAGGGCACAACTCAGAATGACATACTTAAAGAATATCTTTCAAGAGGAACATACATCTTTCCCCCCCAAGAATCCATAAAATTAATATCGGATATGATAGTGTATTGCTATAAGAATATCCCCAAGTGGAACCCTACCAATATATGTAGTTATCATTTACAAGAAGCAGGAGCAACCCCGGTGCAAGAAATAGCTTTTTCTTTATCGAATGCTATCTGTATTCTCGATGCGGTAAGAGATTCTAAGCAAATACCCGAAAAGGATTTTCCGAAAATTGTTGGACGAATATCCTTTTTTGTAAATGCCGGAATAAGATTCGTTGAAGAGCTTTCGAAAATGAGAGCATTTACGGAATTATGGGACGAAATATGTTTAAAAAGATACAATGTAGATGATCCAAAACTTAGAAGATTTAGATACGGCGTTCAAGTAAATTCGCTTGGTTTAACAGCACAACAACCAGAGAACAATGTTGCAAGAATAATAATAGAAATGCTTGCTGTAACTCTAAGCAAAAATGCTAGAGCGAGGGCCATTCAACTTCCAGGATGGAATGAGGCATTAGGTCTTCCGAAACCTTGGGACCAACAATGGTCGTTAAGATTTCAACAAATACTGGCCTATGAAACAGATCTTCTAGAATATCCGGATATATTTAATGGATCACCAATTATAGAAAAAAAGGTCAAAGAGTTAAAAAAAGAAGCCTATAAAGAGATAGGAAAAATCGAGAAAATGGGAGGCGCATCTGTTGCATTGGAAAACGGATACATGAAGGAGTCTTTAGTTGCGTCACTATCTCAAAGATCGTACGAGATAGAAAATGGTACAAGACGCATTGTTGGAGTCAATTGCTATGAAGAAACCGAAGAATCACCGCTATCCGTAGATGCATCCATTCAAAAAGTTGATGAAAATGTGGCAAGGGCAAAAATAGATTCGCTTGTACGATATAAACACGATAGAAATCAGAAGACAGTAAAGAGCAAGCTAGAAAAATTAAAAGAAACTGCAACAAACTCCGAGAATATAATACCTATATCGATAGAATGCGCCTTAGCTGGAATTACAACAGGTGAATGGGCGAATACACTAAGAGACGTATTTGGAGAATATAGACCTCCAACTGGCACTTCAGTGTCTGTTGATATAGAAGACGGTGATATTGAGAAAGTTAGAAAAGAAATACGCGTTCTAAATAAAAAACTCGGTAAGCCCATAAAGATATTAGTAGGGAAGCCTGGTTTAGATGGTCATTCGAATGGCGCGGAACAAATTGCAGTCCGAGCACGTGATGTGGGAATGGAAGTAATTTATCATGGAATACGACTTACTCCCGAGGAAATTGTGGGAACAATAGAACAGGAAAATGTAAATTTGGTCGCCCTCAGCATATTATCGGGATCTCATTTATCCATTGTGCCAAGAATAGTGCAGATGATGAAAGAAAGGGATTTGGACTCAACTCCATTAATTGTAGGAGGTATCATTCCCGATGAAGATCATCAAGCACTTAAAAATTTCGGTGTAAAAGCTATTTACACCCCTAAAGATTATTCGTTAAATAGTATAATGTTAGATTTTACAAAAATAGTTAAAGAAACTGTTTAGAGATTTATCTTTCCCGTTTTTTTCCATATCTAATTTCTTCTTCGTAAGTTTGATATTCTTCAATATACTTGTCCTTGAACTCTTGAAAGCTCCTTGATTCCTCAACAGCTGAATTAACTTCTGATATCAGGACGCTACCATCCTCTTTATCGATAGATAAAAATACTTCTAAATCATTATTAATCCATTTGTAGGTCTGAAAAGAATAAATTGAACTTTCTGAGGAAGGAGTTTCGTAGAAATCTATGAGAATTTGATAAACTGCATTAACAATTTCTTCTAGATTCTCCTCGTTGGATGCATTTATCAAAACTCTTGAAGATAGGAGAATGCCATCAAAGAAATCCACAGTGGAAGAGATATCTCTGTAAGTAAACAGATTTTCAGTATCAAATAGAGCACCTTCGAATATATAGGTTTGAATTTTAGATTTCTTCTCCATCCTTCCTTTCTTGTAGTCAAATCCCTTATCGCGTATAAGTTGCCTTACCTCTTTTGTTGATAAAGCGAAATTGAAACCTGTTATTAGCTCCTTATCTACTTGGGATGAGTCTATCTGTTGACCCGATGTCTTGTCAGGCATTAGCCAATCGGGCCTTTTGTTCCATTTCTCAGACATCCAGGAGCAACTAAGTGTAAAAGAAGTAAGAAATAGAAATAATAAAATACGTTTTAGTTTTATTGTCATTACAAACAATCACCATCTATCTCGTGGTGAGCCTGGCCTATATACATTTTCGACATCTTGATCTGGCACATTATGCAATGTGTCAGCATCGTTGTTCACTGAATTTCCTGCTGTCTCTGAATCTTTATGGGCTGGATTCTCCTTTTTAGTCTTTTTGTGCTTTGTATTAACCGTTCGTTTATGATGGTCAATTTTATCCTCTTTCTTGTTATAATTCCACTTTTCTCGAGGTGATTGTGTTGAAGCAAAAACCGGAGCATCATTGCTACTTAAAGCACAATATCCGTTAGTAAAGCAAAAAACGAAAAAAAACCACCCGAAAATGCCTGTAAATACAGTACATAGTATTTTTTTATTCATAATATAATGATACATTCTAAAAAATAAATTAAAATTTCAATAGATGAAAGTCTTGTTAAATAAATTAAGAAAGAGAATATTTTTATTTTTATCTGTTCTAATACATCTGATTATTTTCATCTTAGCAGTCCTACTTAATGATATAAGTTTTTTTTATAAGAAACCGTTGAAATATATCGAAATAACAGAAATAGAATCTCAATATAACGAAGAAGATAGTAATGCGAAGAGACTAGCGAAAAAGACAAATAAGGCAAAAAAAGAAACAGTACAAGACAATAATTTTAGAAATTACAACAAGCCTTCACCTAGACAAGACGAAAAAAAGTTCTCCAAGAAGAGTACCGAGAAGAAGTTGAAGAAAAATAAAGAAGTCGACGCACTCAGAGAATCGAATCAAGAATTAAGCAAAGAAGATAAAATTAAAGAAGCAAAAATCGATTCTCCCGAAGTAAGAAAAAGTATATTTCAACCTCCATTGTCTCATCCGAAATTAGAGACTGAAGAAACTGTCGATCTCAACACAAAGGAGTTTAAATATATATCGTATTTTTTAAAAATAAAAAGAAAAATTCAAATGGTTTGGTCGTACCCAAGAGATTCATACAACCGAGGTGAGGCAGGGAAAGTTCTTGTTATGATGTCTCTCGATAGTACGGGCAAATTAGTTGGCGTTTCGATATTAAAGTCCTCCGGATTCGAACGTCTTGATAAAGAAGCAACATCAGCAATAATAAC
>CAJXCX010000101.1:0-3969 GCA_913051685.1 uncultured Spirochaetales bacterium | reverse complement strand
AGCAAGAATCGAGGCAAGAGTGCTTTTGCTCGATCCGTTAGGGCCCATAATCGAATGAACTTGGCCTTTTTGGATAGTAAGATTAACACCGTTTAGTATCTCTTGTCCTTCAATTCCTGCGTGAAGATTGACTATCTCTAACATAAACAATTTCCCCCTCTTCGTCTATATGTGGTGTCGTGACTAGGTTTAACCGACACTTCCTTCTAGGCTCACGCTTAATAATCTTTCAGCCTCAACGGCAAATTCAAAAGGCAGTTCTTTAAAAACTTCTTTGCAAAAACCATTGACAATTAATGACAACGCATCTTCCTCAGATATACCTCTTTGTTGACAATAAAAAATCTGATCTTCCCCAATTTTAGAAGTTGTAGCTTCATGTTCAAGCTGTGCGCTAGAATTTTTTATTTCTATATATGGAAACGTATGCGCCCCACATCGATCACCAATGAGTATCGAATCGCATTGGGTATAATTTCTAGCATTTTCTGCATTGTTTGACACTTTAACCAAACCTCTATATGTATTCTGACCATAACCAGCCGAAATACCCTTAGACACTATTGTACTCTTAGTGTTTTTCCCCAAGTGAATCATCTTGGTTCCTGTATCAGCTTGCTGTCTATTGTTGGTTAAGGCCACAGAATAAAATTCGCCTATTGAGTTATCACCTGTAAGTATACAACCAGGATATTTCCACGTTATGGCAGATCCTGTTTCGACTTGAGTCCAGGAGATTCTGGAATTTCGCCCTAAACAATTGCCTCTTTTTGTTACAAAATTGTATATTCCGCCCCTACCTTCTTTATCTCCAGGATACCAATTTTGAATAGTAGAATATTTAATTGTCGCATCATCATGAGCAACTAGCTCAACGCACGCTGCATGTAATTGGCTGTCGCTTCTTTTAGGAGCTGTACAACCTTCTAGGTAGCTCACATAACTTCCTGGTTCCGCAATTATCAGCGTTCTCTCAAATTGACCAGTATTTTCTGCGTTAATCCTGAAGTAAGTTGATAACTCCATAGGACATCTAACACCCTTAGGGACATAGACAAACGAACCATCGGTAAAAACTGCTGCGTTAAGAGCAGCATAAAAATTATCACCTGCGGGTATTACCGATCCTAAATAGTCTTTTACAAGACTTTCATGTTCTTTGACCGCTTCAGAAAATGAACAAAAAATTATCCCCAAATCTGCCAATTTATCCTTAAAGGTAGTAATTAAAGAGACGCTATCAAAAACCGCATCGACTGCTACTCCTTCGAGCATCTTTTGCTCTTCTAGGGGAATACCAAGTTTTTCATATGTTTCTAGTATCTCTGGATCTATTTCATCCAACGATTCCGGTTTCTTTTTTGGTCCGGCAAAATAACTTATGCCATTATAATCTATTGGTTTAATTTTCAAGTTAGGCCAAACAGGCTCCTTCATTTTTAACCATCTCTTATATGCGTTGAGCCTAAAATTTAGCAGCCATTTTGGTTCGTCTTTTTTTTCTGAAATATGATGTATTACTTTTTCATCAAGACCCTTAGGAAGGATGTCTTGCTCGATATCAGTAACAAAACCATATTTATATTCTTCATTTTGAAGCATTTCTTTGGTAGCTTCATCATTATCGATTTTTAATTCTTTACTCATAAACCTAGTTGGTATCTAAATTTTTAAAATTGCTATCTGCTATATCACGTAAACTGACTTTACTTAAAAATTTCAAAGTATTTACTTGAAGATGGTCCCAAACCGATCTTTGTGTACATGTATCAAACAACTCACAAACTCCATCTTTATCCATACAATCTATAAGATGCATATCACCTTCTATGGCTTCATATACATCCCTCAAAGAAATATCCCTAGGCTTCTTTTTTAGAGAATATCCTCCATCTGGACCAGATGAAGAGTGTAAGATTCCTCTCTGCACTAGAGTTCGGAGTATTTTAGCAAGATAATCATGTGGAATATGTTGTTGAGCTGAGATATCTTTAATTGTGGACATGGGTACGTCCGCTTGTGCTATATGAGTCAACGACCTAACGGCATAATCTAAAGTTTTACTTACTTGCATGTCTAATTATCATTTCCTTTATTTTGATACATATTTCCCCATCGATATAGATAATATAACCTAAAAAAAAGCATGTTGCATATGCGGTGCTACCTTGACATGCAACCCTCTTGCAGTAATATATTAGCTTAAATTTATTTACTTCAGGAAGCAATATGAGTGAAAAAAAATGGCTTTTAATAGATGCTAAGGACAAGATTGTCGGCAGATTAGCATCCAAAGTTGCTACCGTTTTAATTGGAAAGAACAAAACTAGTTATCGACCTGGGGCCGATAATGGAGATTTTGTGATTATTGTTAATAGTGATGGAGTAAAATTCACTGGAAAAAAATTGGATCATAAATTTTATTATAGAAATACTGGTTATCCAGGTGGCCTTAGAAGCATAAAGGCTAGAGAATTAGTTGAAAAGGACTCAACGGAAGTCATAAAAAAAGCTGTCAAGGGTATGCTTCCCAAAAATAAGTGGCAGGATTTATTAATGCGAAGATTAAAAATTTATTCTAATTCATCTCATCCACATAAAGCACAAAATCCGGAGGCGATTGAAATTTAAAATGTCGGAAAAATATTACGCCACTGGAAGAAGGAAAAATGCCGTAGCCAAAGTGTGGCTTTCAAAAGGTGATGGTCAAATAAAAATTAACAAAAGAGATATAGCTGAGTATTTTCCTCGTGAAGTATGGATTAGTCACGCAACCGAAGCTCTTAATTTAACTCAAACAACCAATGACTTTAATTTTGAGATATCCGTATTAGGTGGGGGACTAACAGGTCAATCGGGAGCCATTAGATTGGGCATATCAAGAGCACTAGTTCTTTACAATGCGGACTTACGATCCAAATTAAAGCCTAAGGGCCTCCTAATGAGAGATTCTCGAATGGTTGAAAGTAAGAAATACGGGTTGAAGAAAGCAAGAAGAGGTCAACAATTCTCAAAACGATAAAAATCATTTAATGAAAAAAACATTTAAGATTACACCCCCTAAAGGTAAGCTTGGTGTCTTGATACCTGGCATCGGTGGAGCAGTTAGTACATCTTTCATTGCTGGTATTGAGGCTTTTAAAAAAGGACTCGGGGAACCATTTGGTTCTTTATCTCAAATGGGAACCATCAGATTGGGAAAAAGAACTAGTAGAACATCCCCCTTAATAAAAGATTTATTGTCATTAGCTAACATCGAGGACTTGGAATTTTTTGGATGGGATATCTATCCTGAAAATTGTTATAGGGCAGCTCTCAAAGCAGGAGTCCTTGAAGAACCATTGATTCAACAACTAAAAGATGAATTAGAATCAATAATCCCAGAAAAAGCTGTCTTCAATAAAAGATACGCTTCCAATTTAAAAGGTAAAAATATAAAAAAAGAAAAAAACTATTTTAAACTTGCCAGAGAATTAATCAACGATATAAATACCTTCAAAACCAAGAAAAAAATTGATAGATTAGTTATGGTGTGGTGTGGAAGTACGGAGATTTTTATAAAGAAAAGTAAAGTTCATGAAAACATCAAATCATTCGAAGAAGGACTTAAAAGAAATGATAAAAATATATCTCCTAGTATGATTTATGCTTATGCAGCAATTCAATGTGGTGCTGCTTATGCAAACGGTGCTCCAAATTTATCGGTCGATATTCCTGCCTTAGTAAAACTAAGTCGTAGAAAAAATGTTCCCGTTGCAGGAAAAGACTTCAAAACTGGTCAGACATTGATGAAAACAATTCTTGCGCCGGGAATTAAAAGTAGGCTGCTAGGACTAAATGGATGGTTTTCAACAAATATACTTGGGAACCGGGACGGAGAAGTTCTAGATAATCCTAAAAATTTTAAAACAAAAGAAGAAAGCAAACTAAGCGTCCTAGATCACATCTTTCAACCTGAATTGCACCCAA
>CAJXCX010000100.1:0-3988 GCA_913051685.1 uncultured Spirochaetales bacterium | reverse complement strand
AGACAATATGGCCTTTAAAATTAACACCTTTTGTCTTTGGCCTCCACTTAGGCTCATTGGATATTTATCCAAGACTTCAGGAGGCAGACCCATTTTTATAGAGTCTAGTCTAATTTTCTCAACCTTATTAAAAGATTTATCCCCTTGATTAATTTCAAAAGAATCTAAAAGGATATCCCTTATAGATCTTTTAGGATTAAGGGAGCCAAACAAGTCCTGAAAAACGATTTGGACATTTCTTGCATAGTCTTTTCGCTTAATCATAGCTATTGGATTTCTCTTAAAAAGAATCTCTCCAGAATTAGGACTTAAAAGCTTTGTAATCAACTTAGATATGGTACTTTTTCCAGAACCGCTTAGCCCTATCAATCCTAAAGCCTCTCCTTTGTTAATTAAAATATCTAAATTTTTTATTGTCCATTCGGCAGATTCAGTGAATTTGAAAAATATTTTATTCATATTAATAATTTCATTTTTGCTATCATTAGCATCTAAATAATCATTTGTCGGAGATTTTTCTTCTCTAAGTATTGCTTGGTGTTTGTCGTAAGCTTTATCGACTTCTTGCGCAGATTGAAATCTTAATAATTTCTTTTTTCGTATTTGATAATGATCCGAACAATAATTAACAGCAATGCGTGAATCATGAGTAATAATGAGTATGGTCAACCCCCTCTCCTTTGAAATTTTTGACAATAAGTCCAGAATTAATTTCTCATTTACTGCATCAAGTGATGATGTCGCCTCATCTGCAATTAAAATTTTGGGGTCGTTTTGAAGTGCTAGGGCTATTAAAATTCTTTGAGCCATACCGCCACTTAGCTCATGAGGATAACTACCTAAAAGATTCTCTACGTCATTGAAACCAACTTCAACAAGCAATTTAACTATTTTTTTTTTCAAATCGTCTTTATTGGACACATCATCTCTAGCATGTATTTCAAAATGTTTAAATATATTAATCACTGGATTTAATGAGGACAGGGGCTCTTGGGGAATATAAGATATATTTTTTTCATAATTATTCTCAATCTTCTTGCCGTTAAAACAAAAGGTTTGATAATTTTTTCTGGCTCTATATTCGTTCTCTTTTGACATTATCGCATATGCCAATAGGGACTTTCCCGACCCACTGTCCCCCATCAACGATATGAGCTTCGGTTCTTCTATAACAAGATCTATATCTTCTAAAAATATTTCTTTGTTTTTATCATCTGAAATTACATTCATTGATTTTATTTCAAGCAAGTTATCCATATACAGTAAATCTTAGTTGATTTCCTACTAAGATAAAAGTGTATAATTATGAGGTGGAAACATTTATCAAAAGACTGGTTATCGGCGGAGCCGTGTTTGTATTTATCTGTGGGCTTATCTCTTTGTATCTTAATGATATAGAATCCAAGAGAAAGAAAAATAACATTGTTGTTAATTCGTTTATAGAAGAAGAAGTCTATAAGGACAAAGAGAAAACCATTTCGTTGCTTACAGGGTCCGATAAGGTAAAAAAATACAATTCTTCTTATCTGTTGCCGGTGCTTTCGGCCAATTATTTATTTCAACTAGAAGAGCTGGATGGTTCCCTAATAATGTTAGAGAATGTGTCAGAACCAGAATCAGATCTATTAAACGATCTCATTTTTTCTTTAAAAAGTAAGGTCTATGCTAAAAAAGGGATGTGCAATCAATCTTTACAATCTTTTCGAAAAATAAGCTTTTATAACTCAATCACAACAAATACCAAATCATATCTAAGAAGATGTCTAAAGGAGGAAGGTGTATGATTATTTTTATTTTAATTGGAATACTTGGTGGTTTTATGAGTGGCTTCATGGGTATTGGCGGAGGCCTAGTAATGGTCCCTTTGATGGTTTTACTCGCTAAATTTACCCAACATATGGCCCAAGGGACCTCTCTTGCCGTTCTAACGCTCCCTGTGGTAATATTCGGCGCCTATCAATATTACCAAGAAGGTAACGTAAATCTAAACGCAGCAATAACCATCGCCATATTTTTTTGTGTTGGAATCTTTCTGGGATCTAAAACCGCCCATTTCATGTCTTCAGAAAATCTAAAAATTATATTCGGCCTTTTAATGATATTCGTCGGGATAAAAATGGTGATTAATTAATTGCAAATTTTGTGCAGGCGGCAATTAGTTCATTCGAACTTTTATACCAAACCATATCTTTATCCTTTTTGAGCCAGGTTAGTTGTCTTTTTGCAAGTCTCCTAGTATTTGTCTTGATTTTGTCTATAGCTTCATCTTTATTAAGCTCTCCTTTTAAATGAGAGCATATCTCTTTATAACCTATGGATTGTATAGGTTTCACATTAAGCCCAAACAAATTTATTAAATTTTCAACCTCATTTATCAATCCATTTTCAATCATCAATTCGACTCTTTTGTTTATTAATTCATCTAAATCCTTTTTCTCTATTAACAAGCCGACCTTTATGGTCTCACAGTGGTCTAATTTATTTATACCTTGATTTGCATGCAGCACCGATGGTTTCTGCCCAGATACTTTACTAATCTCCAAATATCTCAGCACTCTCTGAGTATCATTAGAATCGATTCTATTGGCAGATTCCGGATCAATTAAGCATAATTTTTTATATAATTTTTTCAGCCCATATTTCTCTAACTCATTTCGCAGTTCAAGCCTATAGTGATTATCTTTTGGTATTTCAGGAGCCAATCCCTCGATTAATGACTTAATATATAATTGGGTTCCTCCTGATACTATCAAGCAGTCTTTGTCTGTCCTGTCTATTGCTTGCCTGGCAAGCTGCATATAGTTCCATGCATCAAAATCTTGATTTGCTTCAATTATATCAATAAGGTGGTGGGGAACGATTCTCATAGATTCACTAGAAGGCTTTCCGGTACCTATGTTAAACCTCTTGTAGATATGCATAGAGTCGGCAGAAATTATCTCGGTTGGTAAAGTGCGCCCTAATTCGAGAGACAAGCTCGTTTTTCCACTAGATGTTGGACCAGTTAATATGATAAGTTTCTTTTTTGAAATTCTATTAATCTCGGAAATCTTCAATGTTCTGATGAAGCGCTTGCTTTCTACTTAATCGTATTTTACCATCTCTTTCCTTTGATAGGCACTTAACTAAAACCTCATCTCCTTCTTTAAGTACATCGCTTACTGCGCCCACCCTTTCTTTGGCTAATTCGGAAATATGAATCAACCCATCAAGCGTAGGAGTCAGCCCAACGATAGCTCCAAAATCGAGAATTCTCTTTACCGTACCCAAGTAAAATTCACCAACATCTATTTCTCTCACTATGTAAGCAATATCTTTTAGAGCAGATTTACAATTTTCTTCATTAAAGGCAATGATATTGACTTTGCCTGTATCATCAATATCGATTTTTACATCATTGTCTTCGGTTAGTTTCTTTATATTTTTCCCTCCAGAACCAATAATGTCTTTTATCTTAGCTGGATCAATATTAATAGTCGTTATCCTAGGAGCATAAGGAGAAATGTCTTCTTTTCCGGCACTAATAGTTTTTGCCATTTCCGACAGAATATGCAATCTTCCCTGTTTTGCTTGTTCAAGAGCTTCTTGAAAAATCTCCTTACTAATTCCTTTAATCTTGATATCCATTTGCAAAGCAGTTATTCCTTCGGATGTTCCACAAACTTTAAAATCCATATCTCCCAAGTGGTCCTCATCACCAAGAATATCAGAAAGAATAAGATAATCTTCTCCGTCCTTTATTAATCCCATTGCTATACCAGCAACTGGAGCACTAATAGGAGCACCCGCATCCATTAAGGATAACGAGGATCCGCACACGGTAGCCATAGATGACGATCCATTAGATTCCAAGATATCCGAAACGATTCGTATCGTATAAGGGAAAGAGTCTGCATCTGGCAGTACCGCCTGTACAGCCCGTCTCGCCAATTCTCCGTGACCTATCTCACGTCTTCCTGTAACTAGCATATACGAAACTTCGCCAACG
>CAJXCX010000099.1:0-3996 GCA_913051685.1 uncultured Spirochaetales bacterium | reverse complement strand
CTACTTTGTTCCTAACTATCTGGCTAGTCCCGTATCAGAAGGTGGTGCTGGACTGGGATTGGTTAAAGGGTTTGGTTTTACCATACCACTTAACATCGGTGCGATTCTTGGATGTATATCTTTTGGTCTAATCAGCGATAAATTTGGAAGAAAATTTACTTTCGGATCTTATCTAATTATAGTTGCATTACTTGTGCCAATATTCGGGAACATAGTTAGGGTTCAAGAGTTTTTGGGATTTCTTTCTCTCGATGCCCTTGTTCTAATCCTTGCGCCACTTCTGGGTTTCTTTAATACTGGATTTTATTCAGGCTTTGGAGCTATATTTTCTGAAATATTTCCTACAAGAGCAAGGGGAACCGCCCAAGGTTTTAGCTATAATGTTGGAAGAGGTGCCTCAGCTATAGCCCCACCACTTTTTGCTTTTATTGCGATTAGTTCATTGACTTTCCTTTTCGATGGTGAGATTATCGGTAACGGTAGGGCCCTTATGGCAGCTTCAATATTCGCAATGTTTGCCTTTGTCGTTCTGCTTACCCTTCCAGAGACCAAAGGAAAAGAGCTCGATTAGCGAATTGTATATACTTTATTTACCATTTGGTACACTTATTGCCTATAATAAAGAAAAATCCTTATAAGGAGGGAAAAATTATGCGTAACATTATATTTTTTGCAGTCGCTTTTTTGCTTGTTTTTTCGGGTATAAATGCTTTTGCGAAAGAGGATGTATCTACTGAAATACCATTAACTTTTTCAGGATATGTACACACAGCAACTACTTACAATCTAGGGGATAATGAAGATGAGAATAATAATTTTCATACATTTAGCGATGATGATTATACAATGACTCCTTCAGCGCAATTGGGCGTTACAAATGACTTTTTTGTAATTGATGCCTTATTTGGTAGCATTGCTCAAGATGTAGATGGTTCTGGAACAGATTTCTTCTTGCATCAAGCCTATGGCTTTTTGCCAGTAGGCCCTGTCACACTTATGGTAGGACATTTTGATACGATGCTTGGAAACGAGCTTATCAATCCTGCTGATAATCCAAATATCACAAGAAGTTTTCTTTTTGGATATTCGATTAATTTCCAAAATACTGGCGTGAGAGCACAGTATGAACCTGGAGTAGTCTTGGTTGACGAAGTGTATGTAGGTTTTGGAAATGGTCAAGATAGCATTTATGACGAAGGTGAGAACCAAGGAAAAACAATCGAAGCTGCTATAGGAAAAGCTATAGGAGATGCTTCGTTGTTTCTTGCTATGAACTACGGTCCCGAAACTGCAGATGATGGATTAACTAGACAAACCTATACTGCTGTTTTTGGAATGCCTATTGGTGACTCGTTATCAATAGTAGCAAATGGAGTCTATGGTTATGAGGAAGATGCTGGAGATGCCAGAGGGAATTCTACGAACGTAGATGGCGAGTGGTATGGTGCCGCGGGTTATATTACCTATGATCATTCAGATACTGCATCCGTTACTTTTAGAGCCGAATATTTCAAAGACGTTGGCGGATCTCGATTGGATTTTGATGGAATTACAAGTAAGAAAAGTTTCACCGAAGGTTCAGATGACGCTATCCTTAAAAGTCTTACTGTAACTCCCCAATTGCTAATAGGGGAGCACGGTATATTAAGAGCAGAGTTTAGACGTGACATGGCAAACCATGAAGTTTTTTCACGTCAGACAATGGTTAATACCCCAGCTGTTCAAACCGCACAGAACAAAAATCAAGATACTGTATCCTTGCAGTATATAGTTTCATTTTAAACCTTAAGATTTTAACTAGAGCTCCTTGTTGGAGCTCTAGTTTTTCTTGATTAACCAATTATTTTATATAAACTTTTAAAACTTATTTGCATAGCCCGGATAGCTCAGTCGGTAGAGCAGAGGACTGAAAATCCTCGTGTCGGCGGTTCAATTCCGCCTCCGGGCAATGGCTTTGCGTTGAAAAGAGGCTAAAAAACGGTATTATATTACCCTATGTCAGATACTTTAAACATTTTTGGCTCTTTTTTGAAAAAGATTCGAAAGGAGCGGAAAATTACCCAGGAACAACTGGCTTCTGCGTTGAATGTTTCTACCGTTTACGTGCATCAACTTGAGACTGCTAAGGTTGATGCTCCGTCGAAAGAAAAATGCCTAGTTATTGCTAGTACCCTAGAGGTTGACTCGGATTTAGTTTGGAATGCAGCTAAGGAACAAAAGTTGCTCAGATTTCTTAAGAAAGAAAATATAACTAATAATCTAAAGGAACCCATAACTTATTCAGAAAAATTACTTTTAGATTTGTTTAGAAATTTATCGAATGATGTTCGAAAAGATTTTGTTGGTATGATCTATATGCTTCTTAAGTCTGATAAGCGAATTTCTGACAAGAAAGTTCTACTTTCCATTGAAAAACTTTCTAAGATTGCGTGATGTATTTCTTAAAGCGATTTTCCGTAATTGTTCTAATACAATTGCTTATTTTATCTTTTATTTTTATTTTGTTTCTTTTTAATTTTAATCAGCGACGAGAAATTAACAAAATACAATCGAAAGAACTTGCTTCAATAATTGGCGAACAGGCCACTAATTATTTTCAAAAAAATAGAAATAATTATTCATCAAACGATTTTTTTAATTATCTGGATTCTCAAATTGGGGTTCAGAAGCTAACTAATGCTTTTAATGTGAATCCACCTGAGATTTTAACCATATATTTTGCGTCTGACATAGAAAAGGGTGTTGTTAATGCCGGGGTTGATACTAATTTTGTCAAAGATGATGCTGCAGCAATCAATAAAAAAATAAAATATTTTTTTAATAATAAATATGTTGCTATTAAGCCCTTTTTTTTGAATGGATACGATAAACCTTATGGGATTGTTAGGATTGAGACGAGCACAATACCCATATTGACCGATGTTCTTGCTCATAATGGGATATTCTACCTCTTCTTGTATTTAATCCTGAATAATCAGGCATTTTTGTTTTATTTGTGGGTTCGAAAGAAACAGGATGTTATTCTGGAGAAAGGGTACCTAAAAGAAAGTTCATTGGGAGCTATAAAAATTATGCATAAACTACTAGGTGATGTTATTGATGATCACAAAGAAATCGATGATTCGAAATCAGCTGGAAACGACAATACAAATGTTATCAATTTAGATGATAAAAAATGAGATTTATTGTTATTCTATTCGTAAACCTATTTCTATTAATTTCTTGCGATATCCTTGAACCCGATTCGAAAATAAGTTTGTTAGGGCCTGTTATCGAAACTGTTAATAGTCAAGGTAAATTAGAATATGTTGGGAGAGTTCTCAATAATTCACAAGAAAAAATTAACGAAGTGTCTTTGCGCTATATTATTAGAGACGAAAAAGATGATATAGTTGAAGCGGTAACGTTTCCTATATTGGGCTCGGGTGGAGATTATCTTTCGCATGGAGAAATTGTTATATTTAAATTTTTTGTTAGGTCAGATCCAAAAAACATTTTTAACAAAGAATTAAATTTGGATTACAACTGACAAATAAATTTTTTAATATTTATATTCACATTGGAGAATCAAAATGCCTAACAAAAAAAGAACAAGAATTTTAATTGCCAAGGCTGGCCTGGATGGGCACGATAGGGGTGCGAAAATAATTACAAGAGCACTAAGAGATGCAGGGTTTGAAGTTGTATATACTGGCCTTCATCAGACCCCGGAGATGATTGCCGAGTCGGCACTCCAAGAAGATGTTGATGCTATTGGAGTAAGCTTGCTCTCGGGCGCACATAATTTCTTGTTCCCTGAAATTATTAAAGATTTAAAAGCCAAAGGGTTAGACGATTTGGTCGTTTTTGGTGGTGGAATTATCCCAGACGAGGACATTGAAAGTCTCAAAAGTTGTGGAGTTAAAGAGATCTTTGGCCCAGGAACGTCTACGACGAAAATGATTGAATGGATTAATTCGAATGTCAGATTAAAATAGGTATCTTAATTCTTTTTTG
>CAJXCX010000098.1:0-4005 GCA_913051685.1 uncultured Spirochaetales bacterium | reverse complement strand
GGGCAAATATTTTCTTATATTCATGCTGGTGGCAAAATTGGTGTATTGGTAGAAATTAATTGTGAAACCGATTTTGTTGCTAGAAACGATGAATTTCAGTTGTTTGCTAGAGAAATTGCTATGCAAATAGCCGCATCGGATCCTCATTTCGTCTCCAAAAGCGATGTTCCTCAGTCATTTATTGAAAACGAGAAAAAGATCATACTAGCACAAGTTAAAGAGTCTGGAAAAAAACCAGAGGTTGCGGAAAAGATGATTGAAGGTAAATTGAATAAGAGACTCGAAGAAATTTGTCTGTTAGATCAGATTTATATAAGGGATTCAAAATTGAAGATTGAAGATTTGCAAAATGAAATAGTTTCTAAACTTGGTGAAAATATAAAAATATCAAGATTTGTCAGATATCAAATTGGTGAAACTCAAACTGATGGCTAGCAAGAAAGAAACTTTATACTCCAGGGTTCTGTTAAAACTTAGCGGCGAAGCCCTACAAGGGAATCTTGGTTATGGTATCGACAACAAGACTCTAGAGGGAATTGCAAAAGAGATTGCAGAGGTTGTCAAGCTTAAAGTCCAAGTCTCGATTGTTATAGGTGCGGGGAATATATATAGGGGAGTTTCTGCTGCAGCAGAAGGAATGGATAGAACAACTGCAGATTACATGGGTATGTTGGCCACCGCAATCAATGCCCTTGCTCTACAACACTTTTTAGAGAGGGAAGAGCTGGCAACAAGAGTACAATCTGCCTTAGAGCTTAATCGAGTAGCCGAACCTTATATCCAGCGAAGAGCTATGCGTCACTTAGACAAAGGAAGGGTAGTTATTTTTGCTGCTGGAACTGGGAATCCGTATTTCACAACTGATACTGCGGCATCTCTTAGAGCTCTAGAAATTAATGCTGAAATTATTTTAAAGGCCACAAAAGTTAACGGTGTCTACGACAAAGACCCTCATAAATATAAAAATGCCAAAATGTTTAAATCATTACGATATATGGAGGTTCTTGAAAAAGAACTGGAAATTATGGATTCCACAGCAATCTCGCTTTGCAAAGACAATAATATTCCTATATGTGTATTTAATCTATTCAAAAAAAATAATATAAAAAAAATTATACAAGGTAAAAAGATAGGCACTATAGTTAGCTAGATGACCTCAGAGGAAAATTATGGATGACATAATCTCAGATTGTAGCTCAAAAATGAAGAAGACAGTCGATTCTTTTATAAAGGAGATTTCTAAGATTAGAGGCGGAGCGCTTAGCAAATCCCTCTTTGATGAAATTAGAGTTGATTATTATGGTTCTAAAGTTCCTCTAAACCAAGTATGCAATATCAACATGAATGAAAGCTCCACCATTGTTATTACTCCTTATGATCAGACGGTTGCGGACAATATTGTTAAAGCGATACAGAAATCGGACCTTGGTTTGAATCCAAATAATGACAAAGATGTAATTATTATCAACATCCCTCCGTTGACTCAGGAAAGAAGAAATGAGCTAGTCAAATTTTTGAATAAAGAGACGGAATCGTTCAGAGTTTCGATTCGCAATATAAGAAAGGAATGTAACGATGCAATCAAAAATCTACAAAAAAAGAAAAAAATAACAACAGACGATGAAAAGACCGGACTGAAACAAATTCAAGAGCATACGGATAATTATATTAGTTTAATTAATTCGAATAGTACTAAAAAAGAACAAGAAATCATAAATATATAAGTTTACGTTTTACGATATGAAATCCAGATTATTCATATAGGGCCTTATTGCCTTAGGAATCTCTACGCTACCATCTTTTTGTTGGTAGTTTTCTAGTATTGCCACCAAAGTTCTTCCTACTGCTAAACCAGAACCATTTAGTGTGTGAACAAATTTTGTTTTTTTATCAGATTTGTACTTTATATTTGCACGCCTTGCTTGAAAGGAACAAAAATTGCTACAAGAAGATATTTCTCTGTACTGATTTTCTGAAGGCAGCCAAACCTCGATATCGTATGTTTTTGCAGATGCAAAACTCATATCGCCCGAACATAGTGTGACAACTCTATAAGGTAACTCTAATTTGTCTAAAATTGCGCATGCATCATTGGTTAGATCCTCTAATTCCTCAAACGAGGAACGCTCATCAACAAACTTAACTAACTCAACTTTGTTAAATTGATGCTGTCTAATTAAACCTTTTACGTCTTTTCCGTAGGATCCTGCTTCAGATCGAAAGCAGGCGCTATAAGCTACATATTTTTTTGGAAGACTGGCAATATTTAAAATTTCATCAGCATGAATATTAGTTAATGGTACCTCGGCCGTTGGTATCAGATAGTGTTTCGTTCCTTCTATTTTAAATAGGTCTTCTTCAAATTTTGGCAAGTTACCTGTTCCTATAAAACTTTTCTCATTACATATAAACGGAGGAAAGACTTCCTCGTAACCCTTTTTGCCATGCTCATCTAGCATGAAGTTTATAAGTGCTCTTTCGAGCTTGGCACCCAAGCCTTTATATAAATTAAATCTAGTTCCAGTAATCTTTGCGGCAGTTTCGAGGTCGAAAAGTTCAAAATTTTTCCCAATTTCTGTGTGATTAAGAATCGTGAAATCATATTTCTTAATCTTACCAACTTCTCTAATTGTTTTGTTGTCCTTCGGGTTGGACCCGATAGGCACCGTATCATCGTGGATATTAGGATACCCTAATAATTTTTCCCTAAACGACTCATCCGCACTTTTCCGAATTTGCTCATTTTCTTTAACTTGATTTGATAGTTCTTTGATTTCAATTAATTCGGACTTGGTGGGCTTCCTTTTTCCATCGGTAATTTTTTTATTAAATTCGTTTTGTTTCTTCTTCAATTCCTCTACACCTTGAATAGCCTTCTTCCTTGCCAAGTAAAGATTAGAGAAATCTTTAGAATTAAAGTCGTAGCCCTTTTCAAGATACTTCCTTGTAACTAGCTCTTGATTCTCATATATAAAATTTGGGTCTATCACTTGAATTTGAACTCACTTTTTTTTTCGTATATCATAACATGAAATAAATTTACTTACCCAGGGTGTTTTATGTCAATAGAAAAAGGCAACGTTAAAATTCACTATTTAGGGCATGCTACTTTTATTTTTGAGACCAATGAAGGATCGAAAATAATTGTTGATCCATGGCTTGATGACAATCCTCAATGTCCAGATAACTTAAAATCTCCGGAAAACATAGAATATATCTTAATTACCCATGGACATTTTGATCATATTGGCAATGTCTCACAAGTGTTTTCTAATAATAAAAATGCAAAATTAGTTGGCAATCTGGAGCTTTGTACTTGGTATAATTCTAAAGGTGTAAGTGCTACTTTGCCAATGAATCATGGTGGCACCCAAGTTTTTGACCAAACTAAGGTTACTATGGTCAATGCTGTGCACGGCTCAGGAATCCAAGATGGCGACAAACTAGTTTACGGCGGTATTGCATGCGGATATGTCGTTCAATTTTCAAATGGTTTTAGTGTTTATATTGCTGGAGACACAGGTGTATTTATGGATATGAAATTAATTTCAGAGGTATATAATCCAGATTTAGCAATAATCCCCATAGGGGATCATTACACTATGGGTCCCGTAGAGGGGCTTCATGCCTGTAGGATGTTAAATGTAAAGCATGTTGTACCTTGTCATTATGGAACTTTCCCAGTATTGGTTGGGGACCCAGCTAAATTTAAAAAATTAGTCGAAAAAGAGCTAGATACAAAAGTTCACATCTTAAATCCAGGAGATGAATTATAAATGAATAGAAAACCAAATGGCAGACAATATATTAATTACTCTTTTTACAAATTTTTACCTGAGTGGTATTTGATTCCACGAACTAAGCGACAATCTCTTCTAGGTACCCTAAAAAAGATTCTTGATAAATACGCTAGAAAAATAACTCTTAATTTATACTCTACTTTAGGAGTAAGAGCCGAATGCGACTTTATGCTCTGGAGAGTTTCCGAAGAGGTTGAAAATTTTG
>CAJXCX010000097.1:0-4039 GCA_913051685.1 uncultured Spirochaetales bacterium | reverse complement strand
TAGCAATACCCGTAACTTATCCAGTACATTAATCACAACTATAGGGCGTGGATTTATGAAAAACCAACGTTTTACATTTTTTGCAGCTGTATTTCTATTTGTTGTACTTTCAAGCGGATGCGCAACTAATCGTTCGGAGATTGAGTTAAATATTCCTGAAGCGGTCGAAATTCCGATGAAAACCGGGAAACAGGTTTTTATTAAATCTGTTGTGGATAATAGGATATTTGAAAAAAGGCCAATGGTGCCAAATATTCCCTCTCTGAACCCATCCAAAGAAAGGAATAAGGATATAGAAAAACGCGCTGTAGCACGAAAGCGAAACGGCTTTGGAAAAGCCATTGGAGATATCTTGTTAAAAGAGGGGCAAACTGTTGAGTCTGTCATTCGTGAGTCGCTAAAGCAAGGTTTTCTTGAAAATGGTTTCGATGTTTTAGAAAATGCGGAACAATCTTCACCGAGCACATATATCGTTGATGCCAAGATCAACAAATTTTGGTCATGGATGAATCCTGGATTTTGGACGATTAGTTTAAGCACTGAAATCAGTACAGATATTCAACTGAAAAAATCAACCGACGGAAGAACAGAAACTATCTCCGTTGAATTTACGAAACACTTCCAAACAGCCATCGAGGGCAATTGGATTAAGGTAATGCAAGGAGCTCTTAATGAATTTATTGCTAAAGTTAAGAAACAGCTAGAATGATGCATAACTAACTACTGTTAAACTGAAACGGGTTAAATCAGCCTTAATTCATCCACTATTTTAAAAAAGAGGAGTATATTAGAATGCACGCTAGACCTTTAGCTCTTGTGGTGGGCGGAAGTCGTGGTATAGGTAAAAGTACGGCTTTGCGACTTGCACGATCAGGTTTTGATATTTATCTTACTTATCATAAGGACGATAAAGCCGCACGCACGGTATCTGCTGAGATTGAACAGGCAGGCGTAATCTGCCATATAGCGGCTTTTGATATCGCGGATTTTAAACAAACGGAAGAGGCGCTTTGTAAATCCATGGACGAACGTGCTCCGGAAGTTGT
Source organism: uncultured Spirochaetales bacterium (assembly GCA_913051685.1). Taxonomy (GTDB): domain Bacteria; phylum Desulfobacterota_D; class UBA1144; order UBA1144; family UBA1144; genus UBA1144. The sequence goes on along the minus strand of CAJXCX010000097.1, from coordinate 2,993 downwards.
AGTTTTTAATGCCGGAATTGTACGAGACAATCTTATGGTAATGATGTCTCGTGAGGAATGGGGAGATGTCATCTCGACCAATCTAAATGGCTTTTACAATGTTATGCATGCCGTGTTGTTTCCAATGATTCGTGAAAAACGTGGAAGGATCGTTGTAGTTTCATCAACTTCAGGAGAAGTAGGACAGGCAGGTCAGGTTAACTATTCGGCTTCAAAAGCCGGGTTAATCGGTGCTGCCAAAGCGCTTGCTCGCGAAGTTGGAAAGAAAAATATTTTTGTCAATGCCGTTGCTCCAGGAGTGATAGAAACGGATATGACTGAAGGATTGCCCATGGCGAAAATTTTGTCTCTGATACCTATACAACGTTTTGGAAATGTTGAAGACGTTTCTTCCGTAATTCATTTTTTATGCACGGAAAGAAACATGTACATACATGGGCAGGTAATTGGTGTTAATGGAGGACTTGCAACATGAATGGTCCTCAAAGAAAACATTATGATATTATTGTGGTTGGAAGCGGTATAAGCGGGTTGTCGCTTACGCAGCTTTTAGCTCTTCGTGGAAAAAAAGTACTTTTGTTAGAAAAACATTATTATCTCGGTGGAAGTTTAACCCGTTTCAGAAAACATGGAGTTGCTTTTGATACCGGTTTTCATTTTACCGGTGGATTCGCTAACGAAGGTATTCTCCACAACATGTTGACGGTTTTAGGTATTAGAAACCAAATTGAACCTATTTATCTTGATGATCCAAAGTCTAACCGATGTATTTTTGAACATGACGGACAAATTTATGATCTTCCCTCAGGCGTGGAAAATTTAAAAAAAACTTTAAAAGAGTATTTTCCTAATGACACTGATGGTATTGAAGCCTATTTTACACTCTGCAAAAAATGTTATGTAGAAGTTATGTCTATTGGTATCAGTAAGGATACACAAGTACCCAGGAAGCTTGATGAAGATTATAGAAGTCTTGCGGACGTGCTTGACGAACTTATCAAGAGTGATAATTTGAAAGGAATTCTTTCAAATTATTGTATGTGTCATGGGGTAAAACCTTCCGAAGTTTCATTTGCCAATCATGCTCGTGTTGCTTATGGACTTTATGAGGCTGTTGTGCGTGTTAAGAATGGTGGAGATGCATTTGTGGATGCATTTAAAAAAGAGTTTCAAAATTTAGATGTTGATGTTCGTTTACAAACGTATATTACTGAGTGCAGAGAAATTAAAAATCGTGAAGTTGGATACTTTGTTTTAAACACTGGAGAGAAAGTAACATGCGATCAATGTGTTTTTACCGTACATCCCAAAACGGTTCTAGAGACACTTCCACACGAGCATTTAAGCAAAGCTTTTATTGATCGTGTAGAGGGCTTTGAACCTTCCATGGGGTTCTTTTCATTATATTGCCTTCTATGCTCAGATAATCCTGATGAACCGTTGGTTCCGACCATTACTTCGATTTTTCCAGATCCTGATATTAATCAGCTTCTTGATCCTGCTAATGAAAAAGCGACTGCCATAGTTGTTTTAACGAGCAATGAATATGTAAAAGGCAAACTTCATAAAGTGGTAACTGTTCTTGAATCTTCTTTTTTTAAAGATGTTTCCGCCTGGCAACATACGTCTTTAAAAAAACGTGGGGAAGCCTATAAAGACTACAAACAAGACAGGAGTAATCAAATCCTAAAACGTATTATAAATTTTTTACCAGAGTACAAAGATCGTTTGACAGTTGTTGAATCGGCATCAATGCTTAGTTACCGTGACTATCTTCATTCACCTGACGGAACAGCTTATGGTATTAAACAAAAAATGGGACAAATTAACTTATTTGGCAGATTGCCGCTGCGTAATTTATATGCGTCGGGACAAAATGCTGTATTACCCGGTATGGTGGGTGCAATGGTATCTTCTTTTATTATCTCACACACGATTTTAGGTAGTGTACCAGCAGACAACAGACAATTTAACATAAGCTAGCTTGTGTATATAATTTATTGCGCTTTTCATTTTGAAACGTTAGTTTCAGGTTGTGTGTGTTACGTGAGTTTATGTCAAAATAATTACCTGAAACATACAGTGTCAGGAAAGAAGAGGTTTAAGTGAAACGTGTTGTCATCACCGGAAGAGGTGTAGTTAGTGCATTGGGAAGCGATCTCTCCTCTTTGATGGAAGGACTTTCCGGAGGAAAAAGCGCAGTCAAGGCAATGCCGGATTGGGAAGGTTATAAGGGGCTTAGAAGCCTGTTGGGTGCACCGGCAGAATTACAAAACGAAAAGGAAATTCCCCGAAAAGCTCGCAGGTCAATGGGTAGGATTAGCCTCTTTGGTGTGGAAGCTGCTGAGCAGGCAATTCGAGATGGAAAGGTTGATGAAACTCTCCTGACTTCAAACCGTTTTGGTTGTGTTATGGGATCTACGATGGGTGGAGCAGGTGACTTTCTTGAAGCTTTTTCCGCAATTTTGCGAAACTATGATATATCTGAACTCTCTTCAATGAGTTTTTTTAAATGTTTGTCACATACGGTAACAATGAATGTTGCTCAGTACCTGGGAATTAAAGGGTATGTGATGGCCGCTTCAGCTGCTTGTGCTTCATCGCTACAAGCACTTGGTTTGGGGTATGAACTTATTCGAAGCGGAAGGCAAGATGCGTTGCTTTGCGGTGGCGCTGAGGAACTTCACCCTATTGTTACCGGGACCTTCGATATCCTTTATGCAACGTCAACACATTACAATAACACTCCATCTCTTTCACCACGGCCTTTCGATAAAAAACGTGATGGTCTTGTTTGCGGTGAAGGAGCCGGGGTTTTACTTCTTGAAGAATATGATCATGCTATCCATCGAGATGCACCCATTTATGGTGAAGTAATTGGTTACTCTACTTGCGGCAGTGGAGCACATGTTAGCCAATCTAGCCGTGAAGGAATGCGATCTTGCATGAAGGATGCTCTCAAGGATGCCAAATTGAATCCGAAAAATGTGGAC
>CAJXCX010000096.1:0-4060 GCA_913051685.1 uncultured Spirochaetales bacterium | reverse complement strand
GAGATTTGTGAAGAGAGTACGTCCATTATTTCATCACAGATTGTTTTCAAAAAAATTAAGAAAGAGCCTCCACTTTTTTTCCCGTGAAAATTGGAGTGGTCATAATTATTATGGATTCTGCTCAACTCTTCTATGTTGTTTTCTTTATTTTTTGGTTGTATATAATATAATTCTTTGAACTCAGTGAAAATATTTACAGATTCTTTTTGAGTAATGCCATTTTCCTCCAGAAACTGCTGGATTGGTAGATAATTTTTTTGAGCAATCTCGGAAAAACTAGTTCTTATTTTTCCTTTATTATTTACCTTTCCTTTTTTTAATTTGGGAATAAAAGTATATCTAGGTAAATTAGTCTCGTCATTCACCTTTCTGAGCCCCTGCCAGTTTCCTCTTCCTTTCCAGTACCAAGACCTTGCAAACTCGTCTTTACTAAGGTAGTCTCCGTCGAAGTCTTCTTCTTCGAATCCCACGTCTGCCATTTCATCCTTTTGTGCCTTTGTGATTCTTAATCTAGTGGTATTTATTGGTCTGTAGCTGTAGCTTGTTCTTCCAAGTGTTGCAATATCCTTAACTAGATATTTATTATCTTCACCAATAGCTAATAATAAATTTCGATTGTCAAATAAATATTTCCGAAATTTATCATACTTTTCCGATTTACTTTTTCTATTATAGGCCACTTGTAAAGCTTTTATTATGAATTCTTTTCCAAGATCATAATTGCCTAACATTGAGGTACAATAGCCCTTAATGGCCCATAGGTAGGGATTATTATATTTCTCAAGGTTCTTTTCACATATTTCCAATGCATCTCTAAATTCTTTTTGAGACGAGCCTTTCTCTTTTTCTTCCCAATTCAGTTCTTTATCAAATTGTAGGTCCCGGTTGTTTCGATTTATTTTTGAATCTATGAGTTCTAAAATGGTTTTGACTTCATCTTTAATGGGAGATGCTTCAAGCGCTTTTTGCATCTCTTTTTCTGTTTTGAATAAATCTTTTTCATTATCGAGAATATCATTTAATGAGTCTTTATTTGTTATTTCCACCTTAGCTATATTTGTTACTTTACTTCTATTAATTATACTATCTTTTATCGTAGCCTTATTATTCTCAATTGGATTGTCATTTCTAATCTCACTTTCCATTTGATGATGCTCTTCAAGTGAGATTGAAAGCGTAGTTCTAAGAGTCTCAAGCATTTGCCATTCACTATTGTTAATAACGCCATCTGCAAAAGCATTTTTCAGTGCTTGATAATATGCTTTTTTATTTTCTTCACTCATTTATCCTCTATGATTATCTCATTGTTAATTAAATTTTTAATGTCGACTATATTGTAATCCGAATCAATTTTAGTCAAACTTTTCTCATTCTCAATGTTTTGTTTAAGTTTCTTAATTTCTTTCTTCACTTCTTTGATAAATTTGTCCCCCGAGTTCTTCATTTGTTTTATGAGCTCGTTGTTTTCAGTGGGCTTATTTTCACTTTCAACGAATTTATCTATTTCCTCTTCAATAAATTGATTTATTGCTTCTTCTTCTAAACTTTGATTATTTACTAGTAAGTCATCTAAGGGATCAGATTTATCTTTCGGCAGATTGAAAACCGGAGAATATGAGTCCACATGCTTTGTATCGGATTTGTCAATCTTTTCTTCACCAAGAGTCCCATAGTTGGGTGTCTTTTCAAATTCGGAAAACTTATTGTTTAGCTTGCCTAAAAAGGGGAAAGTTTTCACCCATTCGCCATCATTCTTTTCGTCTAACTGGATTATAAATTTTAGAGATACAATGAACATCAATATGTATATAAGCGCTCCAGCTATATCACCTGTAAAAATCAATGCGAATATTGCAATTGATGAGAAAATAAAAAACAAAAACAATAGACATGTAATGAGATGTAAGACCGCTCCTCTAAATGTCATAATTAGCTAAGTCTTACATTATATATTATATGCGCAGGTTCTCGGGGAGTTTTCGTTTTCGGTCATGCTAGCCTTTCAATTAGTTCTGATTTAGTACCAGAAATGGGTAAGTTTTTTTCTCGTAGTAGCCTCTTTATCTCAATCAGTGTTAGAAAATTAGAGCCACCTGCTGCAACGATAGCTTCTATCCCTGGGATTGCAAATTTCCTAAGAGATTCAATAATTAGCTCCTGAGAAGTAAAATCCAAATGGTCATATGCTTGTTGTAATTTTTTTCTAAGTGGTTTTATAGCACGAATATCCCTAATTTTTCCTAGTGCCAGTGCCGCAATTTTCCAGTTTCGGTGGTTCGAATCTAGTAGTTTAATCAAAGGTTCTACGGCACGTTTATCTCTGATATTTCCGAGTGAAATTACAATAGTTTCTTCTACCTTGATAAAAGAGAGAGAATGATTATTGTGTAGCTTGAGAGCTTCGATTAATGGTTCTGCAACCACTGGTGCCACAAAGCTCGATAGACTATTACTTCTAGATAGTTCTCCTAGTTCTCCCAATGTTTCAGCTGCAGCTTGTATAGATAATTGCAAGTCGTATATATAAGGCGGTTCAGATTTTAGAATTTTTAGGTATGGATATAGGGCGACTACAGTATAATCTTTTGATTTGAATTCGTTAATTAATTCAGGAATAATTTTAGCCAAACCTGTTTTCTTGGGTGAATATGTACTCCCTTTTTTTTGTGAACGAACTGATAGCGTCCGATAACTGGGCTTCCAGTTATTTTTTATTATTTTCTTTATTTCTTCAGGAGCGTATTTGGTAAAAACTGATTTTGCGGCAGCCCTAACAGTTTTGTCATCATCCCACATGTAGAATCTGAGAATTGTCGGTAACAGGTCCTCAGGCACACCACTGCCCTTCGCCATCGACAGTCCCATCTGGACCATCGCAGGATCATCGCTCTCCAGGAATTTCCGCAGGTTCTCGGGGGAGTTTTTGTTTTCGGTCATTTTGCATCTACAATATTTTTTGCTTTCATGGCTAGGGGCCACCATTTCTTTATGATATCATATCGTTTTTGGATATTTATGTATGTATATACGCAACTAGCGCAGTAATAGTATGTTGTTTCATATTTTGGATTGTTGGGGTTCGGCAATTCTACGGCAAATCTTAGTTCTCCCTTTTCTATGCTGCCTTTGCAATCCGCTCCGAAAGAGTAGGTGTTAAAAATAGGAGATATAATATTCGTTCTTCCTCTACAGGTAGTTCCACTTCTTTTGCATATTTCTAGCCTTCCTCCTTTTACCCTATTAACACCAGATCGTTTAATGATGCCCATATATACGTTGACGCTTTCCACATTTCTATAATCATATTCTTTGGAACCATGTACCCAATAGTTGGAAACCATTTCATTTGGATTTACAGTCAATATTTCTTCTAAAGCAGCATGTGTACCGCACCACACCAATAGACCTGCGATAATCCAATCATCCTCAAATGTTTTTATTATTGCTTGATAAATTTCATTTATCTTTTTTCTTTTATCAGTAAATGACAGTAAAGCTTCCGCGGCGCTTAAGCATATAGTAGTATCTTTGTCCTTGAGAGTTTCAATCAATGGTTTTACTGCACGTTTGTCTCTAATTTTCTTTAAGGCTTCTATTGCACTTAATTTCAATTTGTTGTCTTTATCTTTAAGTACAGTGATGAGTGAATCTACTGCTTGCTTGTCCTTGATATTTCCTAGTGCTTCTATTGCAGCTTTACGGGACGTTGCATTGCCTTCATTTACCACAGTGATAAGGGGTATGACTGTGTTATCCATTTTTTCTAGGATTTCTGAGGCATAATCAGATAGAGGAGTTTCAAGTTGAGGTATAAGCTCATTTATAGCTATGTCTCCCATTTTTACCAATGTTCTAGCTACGTATTTATCTGCTGGAGACTTGGTTAATGGCAAGATGATAATTCTGAGCAAATCATTCACTCGAGGGATTGAAGCGGTTTTTTTTGTACGTCCAGAAATATCAAACATGGATGGCTTACCTTGAGGATATTTGATTAAGGTGAAAAGTGAATATATTTTATCACATCGGGAGGAATGTCCTAGTTTTCTATAACTGCCTT
>CAJXCX010000095.1:0-4100 GCA_913051685.1 uncultured Spirochaetales bacterium | reverse complement strand
CATATCCGTAATTGCATCATATTTTCTTCTCGGCATCTGCTTTGTCGCGTTTATATCTATACCGATGTATGAGATGTGGTTTAAGCCTAAAGAATCAAATACGTGATACATTAATCATCTTCAATTGTTTTTCAAACAGCAACTAACATAAAAACACACGCTAACCATGGAAATGCTAGATCTCTGCGCCTTGCTTTTGAGCCTGGCGGCAATCTTCAGTTATATCAATTTCCGATTTATCAAATTACCGACTACCATTGGCATTATGCTGATCGCAATGTTTATCTCGGTAAGTCTGGTTATACTGGGCCATTGTGGTTTTGAGGGCATTCAGAACAAGGCAACTGCAGTCTTGGAAGGCATTGATTTCAACAAAGCCTTGATGCACGGCATGTTGAGCTTCCTCCTGTTTTCCGGTGCTTTGCACGTAAATCTTGAGGATCTGGCCAGGCACAAATGGATCATCAGCATACTTGCCACATTCGGTGTGGTAATGAGCACTTTTATTGTTGGTGGCTCTGCCTGGGTTGTGTTTTTGATTATTGGAATCAAATTACCATTTATTTACTGTTTGCTATTTGGAAGTCTTATAGCGCCAACTGATCCAATAGCAGTAATCGGTATTCTCAAGAAAGCGGGAGTTCCTAAAAGTCTTGAGACCAAGATCACAGGTGAGAGCCTGTTTAATGATGGTGTTGCTGTTGTTGTATTTCTGGTTATTATGGGAATTATTGCAGGAGGCCATAACGTTACGATCGGGCACATAATGCTCCTGTTTATAGAAGAAGCTATAGGTGGAATATTTTTCGGATTTGCCATTGGCTGGCTGACATACTCTATGCTGAAGAGTGTAGACAATTATCAGGTTGAAGTGCTACTCACTTTAGCACTGGTCATGGGCGGTTACGCTCTCGCACACGCTATCCACGTTTCAGGTCCTATTGCTATGGTGGTCGCAGGAATATTTATCGGCAACAGAGGACGTCTCTTTGCCATGAGTGAAAAAACCAGGGAACACCTGGATTCCTTTTGGGAATTAATGGATGAAATATTAAATGCTGTCCTTTTCCTGCTAATAGGCCTTGAGGTATTAGTCATTGCTACAAAGGGAAGTTATTTAATTGCCGGCCTGACGATGATACCTGTTGTGCTGCTTGCACGTTTCATAAGCGTAGGTCTACCTGTTACGTTCATGCGTCGCATAAGAGATTTCAGCCCTAATGCTGTAAAGATTATGACCTGGGGTGGCTTACGAGGCGGCATATCAGTAGCCCTGGCTCTTTCCATTCCGAGTGGACTGGAAAGAGAAGCTCTATTAACAGTCACTTACATCATAGTGGTATTTTCCATACTGGTACAGGGCTTGACAATTGCACGTCTGGTGGACTCAAAAAAAGTTAAAAACTCTATATAACGAAAAATGAACAAGTTTGTTGATCCAAAACTTTATGGTTTGTCTTCTTCTACAAAATTAAAGCAAGTCGGCACTGCTATATTTGACATAGTGATTCAACGCAAAAGCCGAATAATCATGAAGGACGGCGAAGGAATACTGGCAAAGGTTAACAAAATCAAAGATCATGTTCCAAACGCAAAAATAGGTTTGAAGACATCCGCCCCTGTCTGCGGTAAAACAAAAGTGTTCCTAGAAGAACACGATATTTGTATTTCGATTTACCGTTAAATACGTTCTCCAGTTTTATATGAATCCTGTGGCTCCTAAATTTCGAGCTCTACAAGAAATTTTACTAGCAGCTCTTTTGGCAAACCAACCACGTTTGAAAAACTACCCTTAACACTTTCAACAAACGCCCCGCCTTGTCCCTGTATTCCATATGCTCCTGCTTTGTCTAAGGGCTCATCTGATGCGACATAATTATTTATCTCTTTTTTTGACAAATTCCTAAACTTTACTTCAGTTTTATCATGTCCAACCAACTCTCTGTTTTGTTGTGTATCGATAACTGCCAGTCCTGAGAAAACGCAGTGACAATTGCCACTAAGTTTCATGAGCATAATATGCGCGTTGTCAGAAGTTAAGGGCTTTCCAAGAATCTCATTCTTGTATGTAACTACGGTATCACAGCCAATTATGATTGAATCTTTATACTTTTCGGCTACTTCCTTTGCCTTGCCAAGAGCGTTATGACAGACCAGCGCCTCAGGATCTAAGCCACTAAGTTTTTCCTTAAATTTTACAGGATGATTGACTACAAAATCCAATCCCATTTCTTCTAAAATTTGTTGCCTTCTTATAGATGATGACGCAAGACATATATTTTTCATTTTCACAAATTCATTCATATCTCATCAACGGCATTAAATAGCAGATACATTTCGTGCCATTCAAAACCACCGTATTGCGACTTTGATTTTCCGCCGTATAAGAAACCAAAGTTTTTGTAATAAGTAATCAGATCTGATTTGCATATTAACAGGATTTTTTCTTTCTTCAGGCCCTTTGATACTTCTATAAACCTTGCCATCAATTGTTTTGAAATTCCATTTCCCTGGAATTCAGGCAAGACAGCTAATGAAAAGACAACAATGTTTTTACCTTCTTTGACATGACCAACCATATCCTTGAACTCTTCGTCAGCAATATCTTCCTTGTCCGTAGATGCACTATTAACAAATCCTATAATTTTTCCTTTAGATTCAGCAATTAAAAAGCCTTCCGAAAATAACATTACTCGTTTCAGCATTTTTTCTCTTGTAGCCCCGTCAGATGTGTAACAGGTAGATTCTATCCTGTAACATCCATCTACATCATTTTTATTGACCTGCCTTATGTTTATATCAACCATAGTAAATTCTTTTTTCAGGATTTGCCTAAGTTAAAAAAAAGTACGGACAAAGAAATCATGATTTTATATTCAAATGGCTCCACGGGCAACGATGTTTTTTTAATTGGTTAGATACGTTTTTGTATCTTTACAACCTTGTACGAAGACTGTATATTTGAAAATTGTTTTATTTCGTAACTTTTCAAATAAACCGAGAAGACTGATGAATAAAAGTTTACTAACCAATTTAATAGCCGCTGCTGTATGCGGGGGAACTTATGCATGCCCTGAATTTACAGGTAAGCACACACTTTTTTTGTCTGGTTTGTTTGCTCTTTCAGGTGCGCTAACTAACTGGCTAGCCATACATATGCTGTTTGAGAAGGTGCCTGGTTTTTATGGTTCCGGTATTATAACTTTGAGATTTGAAGAATTTAAAGCCGGTATTCGTTCATTAATTATGGAAAATTTTTTTACGGAAGAAAACTTTGCCAAAGTTTCCAAGGAAGCATTGCCTCATGACATAAAACCTGATCTGGTTATGAACAAGATAGACCTTGACAAGATGTTTGATGGATTTATTTCGGTAGTCAAGGCTTCTCCCTTTGGCGGCATGTTGGATATGTTCGGTGGGGTAGAAGCTCTTGAACCTCTCAGGGATCCGTTTAAAAAGGAATTCGAAGGACAACTCTCAAGAATTTTGTCCAAAATTGATATATCGTCAGTCATGCAGCAGGAAATCGATTTTGAAACATTCAGGTCCCGGATAGGTAACATGGTGGATGTCAGGCTGGATGAATTGACACCAAAGCATGTAAAGGAGATCATTGCAGACATGATTCGCCAGCACCTTGGCTGGCTAGTAGTCTGGGGAGGTGTCTTTGGGGCTTTTATAGGTTTTCTCAGCACTCTGCTATTGTAATCACTCTCAAAAACCGCCCCTTTGAAAAGAGAAACACATGAGGATCGCTATGTAATTCTGCGTGTATTTATATCTCCATCCCAAGAATCAGTGCTACTTTTTCAACTATTTCGTCAGGTCCAAATGGCTTTGTCATAAAACTGTCAGTGGCAACATCTTTACCCTTCTGCTTATTAAATTCCTGGCCGTCTGCAGAAGCATTCCCATATTCGCTTCACCATCTACAATCAATATTGAACCTGCCTGTATACATTCGTATTACAGGCAGGGCAGAGTGGAATGGCGCTTTATCTACATTGCCCGTTTACATTAATTATTATACGGACAACTCTAAGCCATGGGACCATTGTGTTATTTAGTACTATCCGGGTTGTCATCATATATGTCTGCAA
>CAJXCX010000094.1:0-4115 GCA_913051685.1 uncultured Spirochaetales bacterium | reverse complement strand
CATCAAAAAAAACAAACAAAAGAACTTGTTCCTATATTCGCAAATCTCATTATAACAACAATTTTTTTATTGATCTGGTGGCTTGAAGAATACGATGCTCATTTTCAATAAGCGCAAATCTTACATAGTCATCCCCATTCTCTCCGAACCCAACACCTGGGGAAACAGCCACCTTGCAGTCGGTAATTAATTTTTTAGAAAATTCCAAAGACCCAAGATGTCTTAATTGCTCGGGAATTCTTGCCCAGACAAACATGGTAGCTTTCGGAGAAGGAACTTCCCAACCCGCCTTACCAAGACCATCAATTAATCGGTTTCGTCTGCCCTTATAAGCATCTCTTGTTGTTTTTACACACTCCTGTGTCTCATTCAGCGCGGTTATTGCTGCTATCTGTATAGGCTGGAAAATTCCATAATCAAGATAACTTTTCACCCTTCTTAAAGCAGAAATTATTTCTTTGTTGCCACACATAAATCCAACTCTCCATCCGGGCATATTGTAGCTTTTAGAAAGGGAAAAGCATTCCACCGCAATATCCTTAGCTCCGTCAACTTGAAGAAAACTCGGAGCTTTGTATCCATCAAAACATAAATCAGCATACGCAAAATCGTGGACAACAATCACAGAATGTTTCTTCGCAAGATCTAAAACTTGAGAGAAAAATTCCAAATCAACAGTTTGCGTAGTTGGATTACTAGGAAAGGATATAATTAAAACTTTTGGTTTAGGAGAAGTCTTCAGTCCCTTTTTAATATTATCGAGTAAGGCTTCATCGTCAATAGCATTAAACCTATTAACTTTTCCTCGTGCAATTAATACAGAATAGCTATGGATTGGATAACATGGATCAGGAACCAAGACGACATCTCCTGGTGAAAGCATCGTTAACATCAAATGAGAAATACCTTCCTTGGATCCCATGGTAACGATTGCTTCGTTCTCAGGATTCAAATCGACATCATAATTTCTCTTATACCAATTGCTAATTGCTAATCTGAGCTTAGGCAAACCTGCTGAGACAGAATAACGGTGATTTCTCCCCTCCACAGAGGACTCTAATAATTTTTCAACTATATGTCTTGGCGTAGGCTGGTCGGGATTCCCCATACCAAAGTCAATTATATCTTCACCTTTTCTCCTAGCTTGATATTTAAGTTCGTTAACAACCGAGAGAACATAAGGGGGGAGATCGTCCAAGAGGGAGAAATTATTGCTATTAATAGACATATTTTTTAAATATAATAAAGCTATATAAAGAATTGTAAACGTTCTAAGGGGTGATTTTGAGAAAAACTATATTGGACCTTCAATCGATGAAAGGTAAGAACGAACAAATTGTTGCTCTTACCGCTTATGATTTTCAACTTGCCTCAATTTTGGATAATATTTGTGATCTCGTCTTGGTTGGAGATTCCCTTGGAAATGTTTTTCAAGGAAATGAGACCACCTTGGGGGTTACACTCGATGATATTATTTATCATGGCAAAGCGGTTTCAAAGGCTATAAGTAATGCCCACCTGTGTATCGACATGCCCTTCATGACATATCAATCATCGATTTCTGATGCAATGACAAATATCGGCAGAGCTATAAGAGAAACTGGTGCTCAGTCCGTAAAATTGGAGATAAGCTTTGATACTTTGGATACTATTAAAAAAATCTCAAATTCTGGTATCCCTGTCGTAGCACATGTAGGATTATGCCCTCAATCATTCAACATTTATGGGGGATATAAGAAACAAGGTAAAAACAAATCCGAAGCGGAATATATTTACTCTCTTTCAAAAGAAGCTGCAAAGTTTGGAGCATCGATTCTAGTAATAGAAGGAATTCCAGATAATCTAGCAAGCAGAATAACTAAGTCTATTGATATTCCCACCATCGGTATTGGGGCTGGAAATCAATGTGATGGACAAATACTTGTTTCAGAAGATTTACTTGGAATTACACCTCCTCCTCACCCATCCTTTGTCAAAACCTATTCCAATCTGAGACAAGTAATCAAAAAATCTATTAGTAGTTATAGAAATGATGTTAAAAAAAAGAGATTCCCTTAAAATAATTAAATCTGCAAAAAAGATGCAGAGCCTTTCCGTCTCAATTAAAAAATCAAGAAAGAAAAAGATATCTTTCGTGCCGACGATGGGCGCTTTACACGATGGGCATTTATCGTTAATTAAAAAGGCCAAAAAAACAGGAGAAGTTGTAATCGTAAGTATATTTATAAATCCAACACAATTCTCTGAGAAAAAAGATTTGGACAATTATCCAAAATCGATTAAAGAAGATACACAAAAATTGAGAGCATTAAATGTTGACTATCTTTTTCTTCCTAACGTTAACGAGATTTATAATCCCGCCTTTCAAACTAAAGTTGTAGTTGGAGAGTTTCAAAAACATCTTTGCGGATTATATAGAAAAAATCATTTTGATGGTGTTACCACAATTGTATTAAAACTCTTTAATATCGTCGCACCTGATATAGTCGTATTTGGGAAGAAAGACTTGCAACAATTTATCATTATTAGACAAATGGTCAAAGAACTCAACATCAATATTAAATTAATCTGCCATAAAACAATTAGAGAAAAAGATGGTTTGGCTGTTAGCTCTAGAAATAAACATTTAAGTCCTCAACAAAGAGGGCTGGCAATAGAAATATACCAAGGACTTAAGTTGGCCAACAATCTTTTTAAAAATTCTAAAAATATTTCATCAAAAAGGATAATTCAATTGGTTCGTACCTTTTACAAAAAATCAGGAATAACCAAAATTGAATATATTGAAATAATGAATGCCAATCAAATGATTTATCCCAAAATTCCATCTAGAAAAGATTTTATAGCAGTTGCGGTCAAAATAGGTTCAACTAGATTAATAGACAATTTAGAATTTTAATTTAAAATAATTCTGATGGATCTGACTATTTTAAAATCAAAGATACATAGAGCAAACGTCACCGAGGCCAATTTGGATTATGAGGGCAGTATAACCATAGATAAAGAATTAATGGAAGCCGCATCCTTGGTTCCTCACGAACAAGTGCATGTCTTCAATCTTACAAATGGTGAAAGGTTTTTAACGTATGTTATAGAAGGTACAAAAGATACTGGAATCATCTGTACAAATGGAGCTGCAGCACACTGTGCCAGAAAAGGAGATTGTTTAATAATAGTATCCTTCATAAGTACCACCCGAGAAGAAGCTTTAAAATATGTCCCAAAATTTGTCTATGTAAATGCTGCAAACAAACAAGTAGATGCTGAAGTTATTAACGGAAAACTAGTCAGACTTTTAGAATAATTTAATACATTTACTTAAAAAAAATAATTTATTTAAGTACGAAGTTCAGATAAACAAAAAAAAATTGTGTTTATTCTCTTTTTAATTGACTTAATTTTTTTTAAAAGTTATAAGTAATCCAACGATCTTAATGGGAAAATTTGGATGAAAGCAATCATATTAGCTGCAGGGAAAGGGGAAAGACTTCAACCATACACAAAAGACATTCCGAAATGCTTATTAACTCTGGACAACCAAACAATTCTTGAGCATCAAATAAACCATTTAAAATCGTCCGAAATTGATGAAGTTAATGTTGTTGTAGGCTTTGCAAGAGAAAAAGTTGAAGAATTTCTTAGCAACTACGATTCGCTAGGAATGAAAATCAACACTATCTATAACCCATTTTGGGAATCCACAAATAGTCTTTTTTCGCTTTGGGCAGCTAGGTTTGAACTTGATTCCGATGTCGTTTTGCTAAACGGCGATGATGTTTTTGAGCTGGGCGCGCTTAAATTAGTACTTTCCAATCAAGATGAAATATGTGTACCGTTTAAAGTTAAAGAGCAATACGCATCTGAAGATATGAAAGTAAAGATTCAAAACGGGTTCTTGATGCATATCAGCAAGAATCTCAGTAATCCGTCAGGAGAATCGGTTGGCATTAGAGCTTTTAGGAGAGAGGGGGTTGACACACTAAGAAGATCCTTAGAAGAGGAAATAAGATCCGACAATTTCGAGAAAAAGTGGTATGCATCAGCAATTGAACGAATATTACGAAGAGGCCATAAAATTAGAGCTATTGACATAAAGGATTTATATTGGCATGACG
>CAJXCX010000093.1:0-4168 GCA_913051685.1 uncultured Spirochaetales bacterium | reverse complement strand
TAAAGCGAATAGGGGGGAAGCTCCAGAGGACATATCCTTACAATTTCCCAAGATTATAGAATATTTAGAAGCCAGGGGAGTAAAAGTTTTATCCGTGGATAACTACGAAGCAGACGATGTTATCGGATCTCTTGTCAAGCAATTTGGGTCACAACATGAAATTACTATACTTTCTGGAGATAAAGACTTTACGCAACTTATTGATAGAAAAATCAATATGATAGATGCAAAAGGTAAGACGTATTCACCTCAAGAAGTAATAAAAAAGTACGGTGTAAAACCTAGTCAAATGGTAGATTTTTTTGCTCTCGTAGGCGACTCTATTGATAATATACCAGGGGTTAGAGGAATAGGCCCTAAAGCTGCACAAGAGTTATTGGTTAAATATAAAACTCTAGAGAATATTTATAAGAACCTAAAAAAGATAGAACGATTACGAATAAGAGAGCTCCTTTCAGATTATAAACAAGAAGCCGAATTGAGTAAGGACTTGGTAACTCTCAGAACCGATTTAAAAATTCCTTTAAAGCTGGACGATCTTAGGATTAAGGAGCCCAACACAGATAAGTTAAATAAACTTTATTCGGAACTTGAGTTTGATTCTTTGCTAGGTACAAAAAAAGAAACTACTTCGAGAAAGAGTTCAAATTACAGGTCTATAATTAACAAGAAAGAATTCAAAGAATTGTTGATAAATTTAAAAGAAACCACTTTCTTATCTTTAGACTTAGAAACCACTTCTCCTAATCCTTTGAAAGCCGAAATAGTTGGAATATCATTCTGTTATGATGCAGGTTCCGCATTCTATATTCCCGTGGCACACCAAGAAAAAACGAAACAACTTTCTTTGGACTATGTAATAAAATCCCTAAAGCCTATATTGGAAGATCAAAAGATAAAGAAAATTGGGCAAAACATTAAATATGAGATTATTGTTCTTTCTAAATATGATATCAAGCTATCTGGAATATTTTTTGATACGATGATCGCCGCACACTTATTAGATAGCTCGCTTCAAAGCTATGGTTTAGATAATTTATCAAGAAGATTTTTAGATTACAAGATGACTACATATAAAGAGGTTACCACCGTAGACAAAAAAACTATATCCTTTGCAGGAGTCAAAATAGATAAGGCTACTGAATACTCGTGTGAGGATGCCGATATCACCTTTAAGTTATTTGAGTTGTTCAAGAAAAAACTAGAAGAGTATGATCTATTAACAACCTACCAAGAGCATGAAATACCATTTGTCTTGGTTTTGGCTAGAATGGAGAGAACGGGAGTTAATATTAATACCAAAAAGCTCAAAGCCTTGTCAAAAGAGTTTGAGAAATTTGTTAGAAATACAGAAAATAAAGTATATCAGTTAGTTGACGAAGAATTCAATATAAATTCACCTCAGCAATTAAGAAAGATTCTGTTTGATAAATTAAAACTAAAGCCTTTTAAGAAAACGAAGAAAGGAGAGCTTTCTACTGATTCCGAATCAATACAAAACATCATAGATCAACATGGTGTGCTTAAAGAAATACTATCCTTTAGATTTTACTCGAAGCTTAAATCCACTTATCTGGATTCCCTACCCGAACTGATAGATTCTAGGACGGATAGAGTTCATACTTCTTATAATCAAGTTGGAACCGCAACCGGCAGACTTTCTTCGAGCAATCCTAATTTGCAAAATATTCCAATAAAAACTTTTGAGGGCAAAAAAATACGTGAAGCTTTTGTACCAAGTGATAAGAATTCAGTTATCGTCTCCGCTGATTATTCACAAATTGAATTGAGACTATTAGCACATTTTTCTGAAGATTTGGCAATGATAGATAGTTTTAATCTTGATGAAGATATTCATGCAAAAACAGCTTCGGAGATTTTCAACATAAAAAAAGAGAATATAGATGAAAACCAAAGAAGAATTGCAAAAACAATAAATTTTGGAATATTATACGGAATAGGCTCTAGACGTTTAGGTTTGCAGATTAACCAGGATTCCAAAACATCGAAATTATTTATTGAAAAATATTTTGATAGATACAAAGATGTTAAAAAGTTTTTCGAAGACATTGTTGAGTTGACGCGCCACAGAGGATATGCGGAAACAATTCTTAAGAGAAGACGTTATATTTCAAACATTAATTCAAATAACTTCGCAGTGCGTGCTGCTGCGGAAAGAGCAGCGATTAACACCCCAATACAGGGCTCAGCATCTGATGTGATAAAGCTTGCCATGATTTTGATTAATCAGGATGACTCCCTTAAGGATATATGCAAAATGGTAATTCAAGTCCACGATGAATTGGTCTTTGAAGTTAAGAAAGACCATATAGAATATGTTTCACGGCAAATAATACAACATATGGAAAACTGTATAAAATTAAAAGTCCCCTTAAAGGTGGAACTCGATAGTGGAAAGACATGGGCAGACTCACATTGAAAAATTTAATTCCTATCTTTTTTTTATTGTTTTATGTGGGATTTCCGGAAGTCTCTCTTTCAACAACCTTAAAGTCACTAATAAACGAGCAGGTATCACGTAGTCCTAATCTAGGGATGTATGTAAAAAACCTAACAACGGGTGAAGTGATTGCTAGCTATAATTCAAATCAATTGTTTATTCCGGCATCAAATCAAAAAATCATTACGACCCTGGGTTCCTTACATTTCTTAGGAAAAGATTATAGATTTAAAACAATTTTTTTTATGGCAGTCAAGAAGAATCAAACGGGGATATACAATCAAGATTTGTATATCGATACTAAGGGTGATCCAACTTTAAAAACGGATGATTTGATAAAAGTTGTAAGTTATCTACGAGATAGAGATGTAAAAGTAATCAATGGAGACATAGTGCTTAATGATAACTATTTTGAGAAACCTTATTATAATCCAAACTGGAAAAAGTCCTGGAAAGGTGTGGCATGGGCACCATATATCTCTTCAATTGCAATTAATGACAACCTATACTCATCCAAGAATAACGTATATTTGACTGACAATCCTTTGTATTTGCTTGGAGTCAAATTCAAAAAAGAACTCAGAAGGCAACAAATAAGATTCAATGGAACAGTTCGATTTGCTAAAATACCAATTTCAAAGAAGCTCACTCCATTTAAAATAAAATATGAAATTCAATCCGCACGATTAGGAGATATTGTCGAGATAATTAACAAAACTAGTAATAATCTATATGCCGAACATCTTTTCAAAAAACTCTCAGCTAATTTTTCAAGAGTTCGAGGTTCATGGCAAGATTCACAAATAATATTTGCCGATTTTTTGACGAGAAATGTTGATTTAAATACACGGGATTTTAACATTAACGATGGATCTGGACTTTCTTCAAAAAATAAAATATCTACCAAAGGGATGGTGAAAATCTTAGAATTTGCCACAAAGCAAGATTATTTTTATGATTTTTACGAATCCCTTCCTGTCGCCGGCCTTGATGGTACGTTAATTAAAAGATTTAAGACATATCCATTGTATAAAAACTTGAAAGCAAAAACTGGATACATTAGAGGGGTTAGTTCATTGTCAGGTTATTTTAATGGAAAAGATAATGATGTTTATGCTTTTTCTTTTATAGTGAATAATTACAATTTTTCAATAAGATTATTTATCGACCAGGTGCTTAGCAAAATATATTATCTGTAACGATATAAATATTTAAATAGTTTTACAAATTCTTCTTCGCGCAACTTTTCGGCTCTAATATCTTGCCTTGTTGCTATAATTTCGATAGCCGATAAAATTTTTTCCTTTGGATATAAATCTTGTAAATTATTTATCAAAGTTTTTCTTTTTGCCTTAAAGCAAGTAGCTAAAAATTGAGAAAATTCTGCATAATTATCGACAATGTATCGGTCAGCTTGTTTTGGCGTAAACATAATTAATGTAGATTTTATCTTTGGTGGAGGCCAAAAATCATTTTCATTTAAGTTCAATATATTTTTCACATCAAAAAAACTTTGTATTTTTAATGTAAAAGCATTATAGGATTTTAAACCTGGTTTTGACAAGATTCTTTCCGCGACTTCTTTCTGAAACATGAAAATCCCTACAGTCTTCTTATCGTGCAGCTCATCAACAAATTTAATTATTATTTGAGAAGCTATATTATATGGTAGATTCCCAAATACCATTTTATCTTGCAGCCTATTTA
>CAJXCX010000092.1:0-4188 GCA_913051685.1 uncultured Spirochaetales bacterium | reverse complement strand
TGCTAAGGGATCCTTTTTTCATCTTAGGTATATGCTTTATATGTTATGGATGGGCCATTTTGAAAAAAAATAAAAATAACTTAGGGATTGTTTTATTTTTAATTGGCTCGGTATTGTTCATCTCTATACGACCATTTTTGTCAGTTGTTCTCTTTGCGGTATTCTTTTATTATTCTATTAAGTTAATTTTGAATAAGGAAATATCTATATTCACCATTTCCCTGCTGATAGTGCCGTTATTTATTTTTATGCAATTAGGAGGATCGGAAAATAGGTATCTGCCATCTTTTTTTCAAAATTTCGAGATTCAGAATAACTCTAACAAAGGTGAAAATATTCTAGATCCATTGCTTATTCAGAATAACTCTAACAAAGGTGAAAATATTCTAGATCCATTGCTTATTCAGAATAACTCTAACAAAGGTGAAAATATTCTAGATCCATTGCTTATTCAGAATGGTAATATTAAGAGCGCTGTCTTTTGGCAAACGGTGACTAGTATCCCTAACCTTCTTACAGACAAACTTTCAGAGATACGTTATGGATTCAGAAATGTAAATAAGAGTGCGGGATCGCAAATTGATAGTGATAAACCTTATAATAGCTTTGTTGATGCTATTTTGTATTTTCCAAGAGTTGTTCAGGTTGCATTTTTATCACCGTTTCCTAGTCATTGGATAGAAACTGGAAAAGAAACAGGAAGAATTGGAAGGATGTTATCCGGCCTTGAAATGTTGTCTTGGTATTTTATAATTCTTGGATTTTTATATATAGTATTTACTAAGCCTTTGGTAATAGAGCCGCTACTCCCTATCATTACACTATCTGTATTTGTTATTATATTGTTAGGCTACGTGGTTCCTAATATTGGGGCAATTTATCGAATGAGGCAAGGTTTTATGATTCCTTTTTATATGGTTGGCGTGTATGGAATTTATTCTTTTATAGAGTTAATAAATAAAAAGACGTAGGATTGTTTTATATTTTTACCATGAAAAAAGAAAAATTTATTCTTGAAAGTTCGATATTAATGACAGGATTATTAATTGGAGCTGCGTATGTGTTTTTTATGTAACTTACGCTTGCAAAGCAGTTAACCATCTTTGACTTTGGTGTACTTTCATCATCCGTAGCTATAGTTACATTGTTTGCATCTTTGGCAGGATGTGGCGTTTCTGGATTTTGGCGGTAGAAGAAGTGGTAGAGGGGCATTAGGAAGGGTGACTGTGTTTGGGCGATATGGAATGGCTTCTTTGGGCCTAGCTTCGGGGCAGACATTGATGCAGTGGGTTTTCATCTTAACGCTATCGCATACTCTCGCGACTAAGTGCTGGATGAATTTGTAATCGGTCGTTTTTATTCCTATGTGTTGGGGTTTTTCTATTTTTTAACAGATGACTCACTGTTTTTTGGAAGCTTTTTGTCTGTTTTGGCTTGGTTAGCATCGGCTTTTACGCTGGCCAAAATAATGCGCCTGCTGTCAATTGACAAATCTAATCAATCGAAGGCGATGCTCATTTACGCCTTGCTGCCATCTTCAATTCTTTATACAAGCGTTACCCTTCGAGAGGTTTATTAATTGCTGTTTGTAAATCTTGCGCTTTATTCGGCTCTTAAAATTTATTTGACAAAATCTGCTACGTATTGGCTGGTTCTGTTCTATGCCGTGATAAGGATGGGTGTATTGCACGATGCGTTCTTGGCGTTTGGGCTATTAGTTGTGGTTGCTACATTGGGCTTGCTTACACTCCGGGGGCGTAAGAGTTTTTCCTTGATAAGGATCGTTATAGTGGTGCCATTAGTCTTTTTGGTTGCTTTCTATGAATTATCGTTGTTCACGAGCGTTTTTCACAATCTTAATGAAAGCCTTGGTGCTGCGGTTGAATTTTTCCAACGAGGAGCGCTTGGTACAGACGCCCGTGCGCATTACAAAGACAATGTAAAAATCAGCGGTGTAGCTGGCTTACTACTTTTTATGCCTGTTTCCCTATTCCAATACCTATTTGAGCCCATGCCATGGCGAATTTCTGCTGCCATCGATGTGGGGTCTCTGTTAGAAAATTGTCTGCGAACGTGGCTGATCTGGAAGGCATTGGTTGGTTTGAAAAATATGCCTGTTTAAAGGCGAATGCCAGTGTTGTTTGTATTCCTTTCCTACTTAGTAATTGAAACCATTTGGTCGCTTGGAACAGTCAATTGGGGAACAGCCATTCGCCATCACCTACCCAGTATCGGCTTGCTGGTAGTGGTAGCCTTTGCATACTCGGCGAACAAGGCGGTTTCACAAGTTAAATTTAGGGCCGTAAAACCGGAGGCAGCTCAGCGATGAATGTGCTCGACATCATCATCATCGACCTGAACAGCGGTGTGAGGTCTGGGTAGATTTTTTTGAGTGGATTGGAGGGAAATGATTGAAATTCATCAACCGTTATTTTACCCTACTGCCTTAACTGTTGTTAATTATGGCAAGGAAGAACATAACGGCAGGGCAATATTAATAACAAAAGCCTTAGACTATGCAAGGAGTTCTTCATTATTGAAAAACCTATATGCAAATCACTCTTTAATAGGTCAATTTTTGTTGAGAAATAGAAAAAAATTTACTATAAACCTTCCCATTAAAGGTAATGGATTGCAATATATGGCCGAGGATGTTTCTAGTTATTTAATTAACCGTCCAGCTAAAAGTAATATTATTCCCTTGTCTTGAACCATGTCAGTTATGCGAACAATTGAAAAAATTAGAGCAGAGTGGCATGTATGATGAAGTTATAATTTTGTCTAGTATTTTTTATTGTTTTTTAAATGTCACTAATTAACCAAAACTTTATTATATTTTCTTCGATTGATTGGACAACTCAGTGGCAGTTGCATCATCAACTTGCCACATCTCTTGTTTCTAGCGGAAATAAGGTTCTTTTTATAGAAAATACAGGTATTCGTTCCGCTAATTTTCATGATGTTGGCCGCATTAAAGAACGAATAGTTAATTGGAGAATAAACTGTTAGTCCTTAATTGGCTGATTGGAAGAATTTAACTAAAATTCATATTTAGTATTCTTTGAAGTGGTTTACTCTACTAGTTATTTTTTTAGTTTGTTTTAGGATTAAATGAAAACAATTATTTATTTTGTAGCAGAAGATTGGTATTTTTGTTCGCATAGATTACCTATTGCACGCAAGGCTTTGACAGATGGCTTTAAGGTTGTTGTGATTACTAGAATTAACAAGCACCGAGATATTATCAAGTCTGAAGGTTTTGAGTTGGCGCCAATAGAAATAAAAAGGGGTGGCATAAATTTATTTTCTGAAGTCAGGACTATTTCTACACTTTATTCGTATTACAAACAATATAATCCAGATATAGTTCATCATGTTGCTATAAAGCCAGTAATTTATGGGACATTGATTGCAAGGCTAATTGGATCGATAAAAATTGTGAATGCAATGCCAGGACTGGGGTTTGTTTTTATATCCAATAAGAAGAGAATAAAATTGTTACGTTTTTTTGTTCATCAATTATTTCGCTTTTTATTTAATAATAAAAATAGCCAATTAATTTTACAAAATAAAGATGATTTGGGTTATTTCCTAAAAAATAAACTTGTTAAAAAAGAACGAGTTAGTATTGTTCGTGGCTCTGGCGTAAATATAAACAAATTTGTTCCGGTTGAAGAGCCCGCTGGTATTGCAATTATAATGCTTGCATCACGTATGCTATGGGATAAGGGTGTAGGAGAATTTGTTGAAGCTGTTAAAATATTAAAACAAGAGGGAGTTGAGGCTCGTTTTGTTTTGGTTGGTGTAAATGATTATGAAAATCCTGCATCGATATCTAATAGACAGTTGGATGAGTGGGGTGAATCTGGTGTAGTAGAGTGGTGGGGAGATAAGAGTGATATGCATAAAGTTTTAACTCAAGCGCATATCGTTTGTTTACCATCATATAGAGAAGGACTGCCCAAAGTATTACTCGAGGCAGCATCTTGTGGACGACCGATAATTGCTACTGATGTTCCTGGTTGTAGAGAAATTGTACATAATGGAAAGAATGGCATATTGGTTCCACTGAAAGACTCTATTGCTCTTGCGAGCGCAATTAAAGAATTAATTAATAATTCTGAAAAAAGGAGAAGAATGGGTATAAATGGCCGAAGGCTTGTTGTGAGTGAATTCTCAGAAAAGATT
>CAJXCX010000091.1:0-4195 GCA_913051685.1 uncultured Spirochaetales bacterium | reverse complement strand
TCCGGGCACTCCGGAAGCGGATCGTTTAGATTTACTGGCGATGCTTACAGAGAATTACGAAAAAGAGCATTTCATTTTTAATTTACCAAGTCCTATAGATGCAATTAGATTTAGAATGGAAATGCAAGGATTAAAACAAAAAGATTTAGTTCCTTACATTGGGAGTAAAAGTAAAGTTTCTGAAGTATTATCTGGCAAGAGACCTCTTACTATTCAGATGATTAGAGAACTTCATAAAGGTTTGGATATTCCTGCTGAAGTTTTGCTGCAAAAACTCCAGAAACCGGAATTTAAAAAATTTCCAGATTTAGATTGGATAAAATTTCCCATTAAAGAAATGGTTAAACGCAGATGGATTACTACAAAATACTATAATTTGAGTGATCACGCAGAGGAACTAATGAAAAAGTTTTTAGAACCTTTAGGAGGAGAGATACCAAGTGCTGCAATTTGTCGTCGTACAATACATAAACGATCCAAACAAGAGATGGATATGAATGCTCTTTTAGCATGGACAGCCCGTATATTAATTCGAGCAAAAAAAGAATGTTGCTCTTCGGAATACAATCCTGGCACTGTGACAAAAGATTTTTTGAAAGAAGTGGCTCGATTGAGCTTATATGATCAAGGTCCCTTATTAGCAAAAGAATTGTTAGAAAAAAATGGGATAGCGCTAATAATAGAGCCCCATTTGCCAAAAATATATCTCGATGGAGGGGCAATGCTAACAGATACTAACCAACCAGTTATTGGTCTTACTCTCCGATATGATCGTATCGATAATTTCTGGTATTCACTTATTCATGAGTTGTCACATGTGGCTAAACACTTAAAAAATAAAGATGAAGTCTTCATTGATGATATTTATACGGAATCCGAAGATGACCCTAAAGAAAAGGAAGCAGATAGAATGACGAGAGAAACATTCATACCGCGCTCAATTTGGAATAGAAGTGATGCTTATCTTCAGAGAACTCCAGAGGCAATAAAAAAACTTGCAAAAGAATTGCGAATTCATCCTGCAATTGTTGTAGGCAGAATGCGTTGGGACACAGGAAATTACTCGCTTTTCAATCAATTAATTGGGCAAGGCGAAGTAAAAAAATACTTCCTACATCCTTAAGGTGGAAAAATGTTCAACTATAATCATTATGTTCCAATACTTAAAGCAAAAGACGGTGAATTTGGTGCTTTATCAGAGCTTCCAGAAGAAATCAAAAGCCGAATATCCCCTGTAATTGATATTTTCAATTCGAAATCAAAAAAATCATTAGAAGACCAACTTATTAGAATTGCAAATAAAATAAAAACTTCTTGGGGATGTGATCGCCCAATTTTTGTCGACCTTTTCGGAATTGATTTAAAAAAACAAGTTTCAGGAGGAGAACACCCTCTAAACTTTACTTTTGATCGCTTGAGGCAGCTTAATGTTAAGGCTATTCCAACTACAGGGTTTGACCGTGATGAGGCATATAATGAAACTTTAAAAAATATAATCCGCCAAGATAATAGAGGTACATGTATTCGACTTCTAACCGATGATATGGAAAGCGTAGATGAGCTTAAAGATAATCTAAAGTCACTACTAAGTTATTTAAATATTTCATATCAGGATGTTCATTTGATATTGGATTTTAGAGAACTAAAGCTTGATGAGGTAGATACTGCTGTTGAGACTGCAATCAATGTAATTAGAGAAATACCTAATATTAATGATTGGAGTACACTAACAGTTGCATCATCAGGATTCCCCGGCTCTCTTAAAGAAATTAGTACACATGCAACAGGCAAAATTCCGAGGTTAGATTATCAGATGTGGAGTGCGCTAATCAACAGGAGGGAGGAGATTGAAAGGCTTCCGTCTTTTGGTAATTATGGAGTTCAACATCCAGATCTTTTGGAACTGGACTGGAGAATTATTCCCCGTGTGCCAAACATTCGCTATACGTTACCTTTTGAATGGTTAATCATTAGAGGTGGAACTACAAAGAAAAATGGATCGCGTCAAACATTTCAACTTTCAAGAGACCTTATAAGGATGTCTGAATATCATGGTGGCACCTGTTGCTGGGGCGATAGTTATATTTCTCTTTGTGCACAAAACGCTGATGGGCCTGGGAATATGACTACTTGGCGAAAAGTGGGGACTAATCATCATATAACACTTGTTTCTGGACAGGTCGCCAAGACTGGCGTGCTTTAATCTTTTTTCTAGCCTCGTAACGCAATTCGTCAAGTGAAAGGTGTTCAACTAAACGGCCCCATATTATACCGCGCGGTTTGCTAACTACTCCTTCATGAAGATTTCGTTGCATTAAAATAGACAAAGCTTCGTCGCGCCATAAAAGCTGAACAAGAGCCGAGGGATCCACTGTTGCATTTTCCTTGCAAGGGCGAACTTTAAAAATAGTCAGTTTGTTGTTCTTGTATTTAGCCTCACTAACACCCCACCAGCCTGGAACTAACTTTTCAATTTTAGAAAGATGGCGAGAAGCAGCAATAACCGTTACACAGTCAAGAACTCTATTGTAGATATCCTGCTGTCCAGAGAGTCTGTTCAGGGTATCTCTGTCACTCTTAATTTCATAACCATGTATTAAGCCATTAATAATAGCAAGATCAACACGTGCATTACCCTGACAAAGCCCAAGTTCCTGCACTATTAATGTATTCTTATCTTTGCTATATTGCTTTTGAAAAGATTTTAATAGAGCTTTTCTGATATCAATATCTTTCATATTTTCATTTTGTTAAGAAACATGAATTTCAAGCCTTCACTTGTAAATTAACCAGTTTAATATATTTCAACCAAACACTTTTTTAAATTTAGAGCTTATCACAAAAATTATAATCTTTCTTTTAAAAATGAGTTCATATAAATGCCTCCGTCTATAATCCTGTTTTAAAATAATGGCAAGAAGATTTAAATGAAAGTCGTCAAACAAAAAGTGAAAATTATTATCAAGGTGGTCTTCGGAATTTTCTTTCCGCAAATTTCAGATTAATATCATTTACCGATAATTGTTAAATTTTAAAAACCGGTTACTGGTAACACAGCATTAGAGATTAAATACTACGGCATATAGATTTCAGCGTTAGGCACTGCTAAAGAAATTGAAAACCAGAAGGCTCGCCGGTATGCAACAGCTTGCAGACGGGTCCCTCTAAGCGGTCCCGAAATTGCCTTTCCGTTGAAGTCCCAGCTTGTACCTGTCTCTTTATCTTTAAACAACTTTGCCTCAAACAGGAATATCAGCTTTCGCTCCGATGAGCTAACAAAAAAACTTATTCAGCTTTGCATAAGTCGTTGTATAAGGTAAAAACAAACAACGACTAAACTGCGACAAAAAACAAGTTTTTATAGAGTAATAGTATAATTCTAAATATTGTTCAACTACGGTAGATGTGATATTCTGAACTTGACTCATAAGTTTAACAACTATTTCACCGGTTGTTGCAATTATTCCTAAAAGGGACTTATGAAAATGAACAAACCTTTTTTCCTGTTTTCAATCTCTTTATTTATTATCACTTTTACTTCTGCATATTCGTTTAGCGCGGAACCGGTGATTATAAAATTAACGCAGACTCCCTGCACGATAATTGAAGCGGAAAAAAAGCCACAAGCTTTTAATGTTAAAAAGAGTGATGACTGTGAACGAATAAACAGAAAAACCTCAAAGGAACGCCCGCACAAAACGCTTCATCTCAAACCCGGCAAAACCATCTTCAGGGTAGAAAATAAAAATGTACCGTATGAACTTGGTTTCTGGGTAAGGGGAAAAGGAGTACAAAGGTTGATCCTCCCTTCTGCGTCCGGCGGTGGACTTAAAACAGGAAAGACACAAGATTATAATATTGACCTGAAACCGGGGGAATATCTATTCAGCTGTCCTCTCAATCCTACCCCGGATTATCCACTGACAGTGGAGTAATGATACTATTAAACAATCATCGTTTGTCTTGTCGTACCGCGTGTACTCCTCCGGTAAAAAAGCATTCACGGGTGTATTCAAGGATATCTCCATTGCTGAAGAGCATGAATCGCGCGCAGCAGGAGCCAACTTCTTCGGACGTTCATTGCCAGTATCCGCTTCCAGAGGCAAAGATCGGATCAATGTGAAATATATTTCCACTTTCATCTTTATTTGATTTATATTTCTCAAAAATTGATCTTAACTCTTTCACTGTGGGC
>CAJXCX010000090.1:0-4224 GCA_913051685.1 uncultured Spirochaetales bacterium | reverse complement strand
GCTTTTTTTATTTTTGAAAAAGATTTTTCCATGTATGCAATTAAGGTTATTATAACGTATCAAGGGAGCATAATGGGAAGGGTCGAGATCAAGGGAAATGATTTTTTATTTAAAGGTGAGATTGACATACCGCCTGATAAGTCAATTTCCCATAGGGCTATTATCTTATCGTCTTTCAATACCGAGGTTACTAGGATTACGAATCTCTTAATATCGCAAGATACGCGGTCAACAATGGACTGTTTATCCAAATTGGGGGCTCAATTTGAAGAACTTGATGGAGATATTAATGTCAGAGGGACTGGGATAAGAAATTATTCTGCTCCACAGGACGTTCTTTATTGTGGCAATTCTGGTACAACAGCAAGACTTTTGGTTGGAATACTAAGTGGACAAAAGTTTTCATCAAAACTCGATGGTGACATTTCCTTAAGAAGAAGGCCGATGGATAGAGTGAAAAACCCTCTAGAGGAAATGGGTGCAACAATCTCCACCACGAGTGGGAGGTTGCCTATCAATATATCTCCTGCTTCTCTTGAAGGTATGGATTTTGATTTAAATCTTGGGTCAGCACAAGTAAAATCAGCAATATTATTTGCTGCACTTACTGCTAGCAAAGAAACAACATTTAGAGATAAAAAGAAATCGAGAGATCACACGGAAATAATGCTTTCAAGCTATACAAGCAATATAAAAATAAATAATGGGGTCATACACATTACCCCCGACCCGATTATCGAATTAAGCAACATAGATGTTCCCAATGATCCTTCGTCTGCCGCATTTTTTATAGTTGCTGGTTTAATAAATCCAGATTCTGAATTAATTTTAAAGAATCTATGTCTCAATCCCATGAGAATCAAATTTGTTGAAATTTTACAAAAGATGGGAGGTAACATTAAAATTGCAAATGCTACCGGAAAAGATAACGAAGTAATAGGAGATGTAGTGGTAAAGAGCAGTCAGTTAAAATCGATACAAATTACCGAAGACTTTATTCCCGCAATAATCGATGAAATCCCCATTCTTTGTCTTGCTTGTTCTGTAGCAGAAGGAGAATCAATAATCTCGGGTGCTAGCGAGCTAAGATTTAAGGAATCTGATAGGATTAAAACTACCGTTACAGAACTTAGCAAACTCGGGTGTGAAATTCAAGAAATCAACGATGAGATAAGAATTACAGGAAAGGAAACTCTACAAGGTGCTCCATGTGAAAGCAATGACGATCATAGAATTGCAATGATGATTGCTATAGCTGGAACTAAGGCACTCGGCGAAACTGTTATTAACAATGCGGAATGCGTATCAATTTCTTTTCCTAATTTCTTCAAATTATTAAAAGGCTTCAGAAAAAACATACAATGACGATTATAACCATAGATGGGCCATCAGGGGTGGGGAAAGGAACTATAGCAAAAATAATTTCAGAGTTCTTGGGTTTTTATTATTTAGACTCCGGTGCTATGTATAGGGCCTTGGCTCTTTTTGCGGATTTACATGGAATTAAAACAGAGGACGACAAAAAGTTTAAAAAACTCTTGATTGATTTTCATGTAAGATTTGTTAAAGAGGGTGGAAAAGACAAAGTTTTTATAAATGAGGATGATGTAACAGATGACATTAGAACAAATGAAATATCTACTCTAGCTTCTCAATTTGCCGTAAATGAAACCGTAAGGGGAGTTCTGAGAGAGATGCAAAGAAGATTAGTTAAAAATAAGAATTACGTTGCTGAAGGACGAGATATGGGTACATATGTATTTCCAGATGCAAAATATAAATTCTATTTAGATGCTGACCCAACAGTAAGAGCGCACAGGAGGACGTTACAATTACAAGAAATACTTGAGATTAAGATGAATCAAGAAAAAGTTTTGGAAGAAATAACAGAAAGAGATAGATTAGATATGACACGCAGTGTATGCCCCCTACATCCAGCAAATGATGCTATCATAATAGATACATCCACTTTAAGTATTGATGACGTTATTGGGAGGATGAAACTGGTAGTGAAAGATGCCTAAGAAATTAATCATTGCAGATAGTGCCGGTGTGTGTTTCGGTGTAGAGAAGGCTGTTTCAAGCGCCGAAGATATTCTTGATGGAAACAAGGATGTCGATGTTAAATCATTTGGTCCTTTAATACATAATCCTCAGACAGTTGACATCCTCAAGAAGAAAGGCTTGTCCGTAATTAATAAAATTACAAAAAACGAGAAAGGGACCGTAATTATTAGGGCGCACGGCATTCCTTATTATGAAGAAGAAAATTTACAAGAATCTTCCTTGAACATCGTAGATATGACCTGCCCTATAGTAAAAAAATTACAATTTGCTGTGAGATCGTTGTCCGATAATAATTATTTTGTCGTAATTGTTGGCAATGAAAGTCATCCTGAGATAATTGGGGCCAGAAGTTATGCCGACAATAATTGCTTAGTAGTTAAAAACAAAGACGAATTAGAGAAAAGTGCCCTAAAATCTAAGAAGATAGGAATAGTTGCCCAAACAACCATCCCAATAGAAACCTTTTGGGATGTCGTAAAAACACTGAAGACTTTCGAAAACTATGAAATTAAAGTTATCGACACTTTATGTGATGATATCCATAACAAACAAATAGAATCAAAAGAGATAGCAAAAGACGTTGACGTAATGTTCGTTATTGGAGGAAAAAATAGTTCGAACACTAAAGAGATAGCCGAGTTGTGCAAACAAGTAAATTCATCTACATATCAAATAGAAACATTTGAAGAGATAAATGAATTAAGCCTTAATCTGCAAGATAAGGTTGTTGGAATCAGTGCCGGGGCATCAACTCCTCCTTGGCTTATCAAGCAAACAATCGATAGGGTGTTGCTTAATGAATAATATGAAATATTTTAGCTTAAAAAACTTAGTTATCGTGGCCGTACTAGCACTATTTGTTTATAGCGCATTTGTTACAGTCAATCCGACCGACAAGATTGCGGTATTAGAAGTTAATGGCATTATCAAGAATCCTAAAAAATATCTAGATAGCATACGGAAAATTAAAGATAACGAAGCAATCAAGGGGATGATTGTCCGCATCAACTCTCCCGGTGGGACTGTTGGGTCTTCTCAAGAAATTTATAGCTCTTTAGTTGATTTAAACAAATCAATACCTGTTGTATCAAGCATTGTAGATGTTGGCGCTTCAGGTGGTTATTTGGTAGCTTGTGGATCGTCTTATATCTTCGCAAATTCTGGATCTATAACTGGAAGCATAGGCGTTATTAGCCAGTACTATGATATCTCAGAGTTAATGAAATTTTTAAAGCTCGATGTCGAGATTATCAAATCTGGCAGACTAAAAGACATGGGAAATCCTACTAAGAAGCTTCGTGACGACGAAAGGAAGCTTCTTAATGCGCTACTTAAAGATGTTCATGGTCAGTTTCAATTGGTAGTCCAAGAAAGAAGGGGCTTAACCGATAGAGAAATAAAAAATATATCCGATGGAAGAATTTTTTCCGGCAATCAGGCTTTAAAGCTTAAACTCATTGATGGAATAGGCGGTTTAGAGTCTGCTAAAGAATATATTGAAAAGAAGATAGAACTATACGATTTAGAATTAGAATATTTTCCGAAAAGAAAAAGAAAATTCTTTGACAGAATATTACCCGAACTAGATAGCGAGGATTTAGGAGTAAGGTTTATAAAAAAACTTTATTATCTTTATAGCCCAGATTTTTAAATATGTTAGAATCAACTCATTATGATTAAAACCGTGTTGATATCTACTTTGTTTTTGTTGGGAGTAGTGTTTATTTTCCAGAACCAAGAAGTCATTTTAAATGAGTTCTTCATCACCTACGACATTAAAATATTCTCATTTGAGAATCAGCCTTTGAGTAATTATTGGTTACTCATGATTGCTTTTTTATTAGGTGTACTAATTTGTTTAATAACGATGGGAGTAAGTTTGATATCAAAAAGCCTAAAAATTAATGAACTTCAGAAAAAAATTAATGCCTTGGGACAAGTTTCCACTTCCAAAGAGGCCAAATAAAAAATTGATTAGAAAACCGCCTTGGATAAAAAGTGCAATACCAATTGGTAACAATTTTACGAATCTCAAGAAGCTCGTATTAAAGAATAAACTACATACAGTTTGCGAAGAGGCAAAATGTCCAAATCTCGGAGAATGTTGGAAATTAGGAACATTAACGTTTATGATTCTGGGTAACGTCTGTACAAGAA
>CAJXCX010000089.1:0-4312 GCA_913051685.1 uncultured Spirochaetales bacterium | reverse complement strand
TCACCCTCAACGATAAACAATTCACATTTGTCCGGATCTTTTTCTTGGCAATCCGCTAATTTCCCAGGCAGTGAACCTAAATCCAAGGCCCCCTTACGTCTTGTTAAATCTCGAGCCTTTCTAGCAGCTTCTCTTGCTTTTGCAGCATCAATTGCTTTATTTATAATTTTCTTTGCCTGAGAAGGATTCCTTTCGAAATAATCACCCAGGGAATCATTAACAAGCGATTCGACAATACCTGAAGTCTCAGAATTGCCCAATTTGGTCTTTGTTTGACCTTCAAATTTCGGCTCAGGAATCTTAATACTCAGGACAGCTGTTAAGCCTTCTCTCGTATCATCACCCATAATCTGCGCAGTGCCATTCTTAAGTAGGTTTTGATCTTTTGCATATTTATTAATTGATCTTGTCAGGGCACTTCGAAAACCGCTTAAATGGGTCCCTCCCTCAATGGTATTGATATTGTTCACATAAGAATACATCGTTTCTGAATATCCTTCATTGTATTGAATAGCAATTTCGACAATATTCTCGTCTTTAGAGCCAGAAATAAATATTGGCTTAGAATTAATTAATTTCTTACCATCATTTAAATGCTCTACAAAAGAATTAAGTCCGCCCTTGTAAAAATAATTTTCCCCGGCTGATGTTCGTTCATCATTTAATGTAATTTTTAAACCAGCATTTAAAAATGCAAGCTCACGAGCTCTATTGCACAGATAAGAAAAATCAAATTTTGGTTCAAAGTCATATCGTCCATTTGTATTAATTACTGGTTCGAATATAGTTGAATCGGGCTTAAAAGTAATTTTCGAACCTGTTTTTTTTGTCTTGCCAATAGACTTAAGTTTCGAAGCAACCTTTCCAAATTCATATCTCTGATGCCAAACTTTACCATCCCGAGATATTTCTACTTCAAGAAATTCGGAGAGAAAATTAACAACGGTTACGCCAACGCCGTGAAGGCCACCGGACACAGCATATGTTTTAGAGTCAAACTTACCTCCAGCATGAAGAGTAGTTAGAATGACCTCTACAGCTGGTTTTCTCTTTTGAGAATGCATATCAACTGGTATTCCTCTACCGTTATCCTCCAACGAGATGCTTTCGTCTTTGTTGATAGTTATCGTTATAGAATCACAGAATCCTACCAGAGCTTCATCCACACAATTATCCAGAACCTCTATGACTAGATGGTGGAAACCTCGTTTTGTTACGTCGCCGATGTACATGCCCGGACGTTTTCGTACGGCCTCCAAACCCTCGAGAGCTTGGATAGATTTGGCGCTATATTGACTGTTAGGAGAGGTTTTTTTTACCACTGACATATTGTTTAGGTGAATTCTAACATGGCTCGAATTTTATTAAAGAGCTAATCTTTCATCTTCGGTAGAGTGATGCCAGTCTGACTTTGATACTTCCCTTTTTTGTCGGCATATGAAATTTCACAGGGTTCATCACTTTCAAAAAATAGGACTTGAGCGATACCTTCGTTCGCATAAATTTTTGCAGGCAAAGGAGTGGTATTAGAAATTTCAAGTGTCACATAACCTTCCCACTCTGGCTCAAAGGGAGTTACATTAACGATAATGCCACATCTTGCATATGTTGATTTCCCAACACAAACAGTAATCGTGCTTCTTGGAATTCGAAAATATTCGACCGTTCTAGCAAGAGCAAAAGAATTTGGTGGAATAATGCATTCTTTGCCAACAATCGTCACAAAGGATTTTTCATCAAAGTTTTTAGGGTCTACAACAGTATTAAAGACATCAGTAAAAACTTTGAATTCATCACTAACCCTTATATCGTAGCCATATGCGGAAACACCGTACGAAATAGCTCCTTTTGTTGTTTGTTTGTCTACAAACGGCTCTATCATTCCGTGTTCTAAAGCCATTTTTCTTATCCAATGGTCCGGCCTTATGCTCATATTTTCCTCCGATTATTGAAACTGACTAAGAAACTTTAAATCATTTTGGTAAAAATATCTAATGTCAGTTATGCCGAACTTAATCATGGCCAGCCTTTCAATTCCCATACCGAAAGCTAGGCCAGAAAGTTCGTTAGAATCATAGCCCACAAATTCAAAAACTTTTGGATTCACCATTCCACATCCAAGTACTTCCATCCACGTCTTGTCCCCTGCTTTGTCAATCCATTCAATATCTAATTCGGCACTTGGTTCAGTAAAAGGAAAATAGCTAGGACGAAATCTTATTTTGGTGTCTTTGCCGAAGAATCTTGAACAAAATTCCATAAGAATACCTTTCAAGTTTCCAAACGTAACCAATTCGTCTACCAATAAGCCTTCTACTTGATGAAACATGGGGGTGTGTGTAACATCGCTGTCACATCTGTACACTTTGCCAGGTGAAATTATTTTAATTGGTGGTTTGTTATTCTCCATAATGCGAATTTGCATCGGCGAAGTATGAGTTCTTAGTAGCTTATTATCTTCAAGATAAAAAGTATCTTGCATATCTCTTGCGGGATGATCCTTGGGAATATTGAGAGATTCAAAATTGTAGTAATCCGTTTCAATTTCTGGACCTTCGGTAATCTCGAATCCAAAATCTGTAAAAATCTTAATTACTTCTTGTAAAACTTGGGAAATAGGGTGTACGCTACCAAACGATGTCCCCCTTGAAGGTAGCGTGACATCGATTCTTTCTTCATCAAGTTTGTTGCTAATTAATTTATTTTGTATCTCATCAAGCTTATCTTCTAACAAGGACTCAATCTGTTTCTTTGTTTTGTTAATTTTTGCACCTTCGGTTTTTCTATCTTTAATAGATAAATCTTTCAATGAATTTGTCAGAAGCGTAACTTCTCCCTTCTTTCCAAGATATTTGGATTTGATATTCATCAACTCATTCTTAGATGAAATTTTTTTTAAGTCTTTTTTGATTCTTGTTAAATAGTTATCAGACATTTTTATTTATATTTCCTTTATTTAATAAATACATAACATATGGGGCAAACAAGATGGATGAATAGGTACCAATGATGACTCCCATAATCATAACAAGGGCAAAATTCTCTATTTCAACTCCGCCAAAGAAATAGAGAGGCACTAGTACGATTAGTACAGTCAGTACCGTTAAAATTGTTCTTGATAAAGTCTGAAGTATGCTCGTATCAATTATTTCATTAAGAGATGATTTAAGTATTTTCATGTTCTCTCTAACCCGATCGAATATAACTATTGTATCATTAACCGAATACCCTATTACAGTTAATAATGCAGCAATCGTAGAAAGGGTTATTTCGATATCTAGCAATGTAACAAGCATGGCTGTGATAATAAAATCATGAAACAATGCGGAAACCGCTGCGAGTGCAAAACTAAAACTAAATCTAAAGAAAACATAAATTAAAATCGCCACGGACCCAAAGATTATGGAATATATTCCGTTTTGAATTAATTCTTTACCGACCTTTGGTCCTATAAAGTCGATTCTTTTTAACGAATATCTGTCGGGAGAAAAATTGTTCTCAAGGAGGTTTTTTAATGTGTTTCTGTATGTACCCAAATCTGCATCTTGTGATTGTTTATCGATGGGCAATCTAATTAAAAATTCATTATCTTTTTCGTTGCCATAATTCTGTATTGAAACATTTGAGAATCCAGAATCTGCAAAGAGATCTCTAATCGTATCAATCTTGATATCTTCATTAAAATCTAAAACAACTTCCGTCCCACCCATAAATTCTATTCCATATCTTAATCCTTCTTTGTTTATCTGATAAATACTTAGACCAACTAAAACAAGTGAGACTAGACAGGTGAATTTCATGCAATTAAAGAAACTAAGATTCATTTGTTGTCTCCCGAGAGGACTGCGGGATTGATTAAGTATCTTGTTAGAACCCTAGTGAATACGATATTGGAGAATATAGTTGAAAATATTCCTATTGAAAGAGTTACCGCAAAACCCTTTATTGGACCATCCCCCAAAAGAAACATGCAAATAGAAGCAATTAAGGTCGTAAGGTTTGCATCAAGTATTGTCGATAAAGACTTTTCGAACCCTACTTCAATGCTCGCCATATTCTCTTTTCCTTTAGCGAGTTCCTCTTTGATTCGTTCGTAAATAATTATATTTCCGTCGACCGCCATTCCTAAAGTCAAGACAAGCCCGGCAATCCCAGGGAAAGTTAGCGTTACTCCGAATAAGGATAATAAACCAAAAATCGAAATGAAATTAAATACGAGCGCCAAATCGCATACGAGACCAAGTTTTCTATAATATAAAATTATAAAAATAAAAATTAGGATTGATGCGAGAATCATTGAAGTTTGACCTTT
>CAJXCX010000088.1:0-4338 GCA_913051685.1 uncultured Spirochaetales bacterium | reverse complement strand
CCTAAGCCTAGAATTTGTTGTGTCAAGACAACGTTTTGACAAAAGAGAGGTTGTTCTGCTATATACCCATTTGCAAATCGAAGTTCAGCCTCAATTAAAGGTACAGGCTTGTTCTCATCAATAAAACCATTTTTAATCCACTTGGTAGTTCCAGGAGGTTTCATTTTATTTAATTCATCAACAAAATTGAATCTATGTCCTTCTCGCATGTAGAAGAATAAGATATTAATCAATCCCGCGGATAAATCTGTTACGGGTACCATGAGAGTTGTTCCAGGTCGATTTACATTCCACGTATTATGTATTGCAAGACCTGGAGGGCCCGTTGGAAGGTCAGCCCTCCCTTCATGTAGTTTAATTCTAGACGCTTCGAAGAGTTCTAATATTCTTTTAATCTTGTCTTCTTTGTTTAAACCTTCGATACCCTTAAGGTCAGATGGAGACTTATCATGTTGTTTAATCAAGTACAGCCCGTTATCGTTCGTATAAAACAACTCTGTTCTATGTATGTCACCCAAAGAAGGAATTGTTTTGCTCATAAATTTTACTTCTAGGTCAAGTCCTTTATGAGGTGGAAAATCTGATAGATTAATGTTCTTTACACCAATCCCATTCCAAGCCAGTATCGCTTCCTCGATTTCACTTAGTGGAATTGCAGGATGAGAAGATTTATGTTTTAATGGTCCCTCGTCGATTTCTCCACCCATCGGAAAGCGTCTAGATCTTCTCTCGTATAAAGCATTAAGAAAAGAATAATTTATAGCTGTATCGAATCCTGGTGGGAATTTTGACATATTGCTATTTTAACTCAAAATAACTATGGCTTATAATAATATTTAATGAAAGATTTACTGCTTAGCTCTCTCAAGAAGGATTCCATACTAAAAGGGGACTTCGTTCTATCTTCTGGTGAAAAGAGTGATTACTATATCGATGCGAGAACTAGTACCCTTTCCGCTAAATCGCTAGGCTGTGTCGCAGATATTTTTTATCAACAAATAGTTGAAGCTGATTTAAATATCGTAGGAGGTCCATCAATAGGAGCGGACCCTATCGTAGGGGCTATTCTGTATAGAGCCTATTTAGACAAAAAATCTTTTAAGGGATTTTTAGTTAGATCCGGCGAGAAGCATCACGGGACACAAAAAACAATTGAAGGGCCAGATATATCGAATACTTCAGTCGTTATAGTAGAAGACGTCGTTTCAACTGGAAATTCAATCATAAAGACAGTCAAGCAGCTTCAAGATCAAGGGTGTTCGGTTAAATTGATATTGTCTATAGTCGATAGAGAGATGGGGGCCGTTGAAAGATTCTTAAAAGAGAATCTGGAATATAGACCAATATTCAAAGTCACAGATCTATTGTAAATTATAAAATTCTCCAATTTTATATAAATTATTTTGTAATATACTATAATTAATATGTCCTTGTTAGATAACCACCTTATGAGTATGGCAATATTCGGAAACCCTGTCTGGAAATGGGGACTTGCCATATTAGCAACTTTCATTTTTTTTATCCTGGCAGGTTTCTTTAAACGCTTTGCAGAAAACAATCTACGTGCATTGGCAGCAAAAACTGATACTAGTATTGATGATTATTTATTTGAGATGCTTTCCACGATATCCCCAATCTTTGTACTGGGAATTTCTTTATATACAGCAACTAAAATAATTTATTTAAGTCAGAATGTTAATGAAATTGTCACTCAGATTTTCCTCCTAGTTATTTTTTGGCAATTAACTAAATGGGCCGCCCTTATAGCAAATAAAATATTCATTAGATACAAAGATATAAAAACCAACGACAAAGATATGCATGGCGTAACAGCGATTAATGGCCTTAATGCCATTACAAAGTTTGCAATTTGGCTCATTTTCTTAATGCTTGCATTAGATAATTTGGGTGTAGATATCACGGCACTTGTGGCTGGGCTAGGTATTGGCGGACTTGCAATTGCTTTAGCAGCTCAGAGTATACTTGGTGATCTTTTTGCATCGCTAACAATAATGATTGATAAACCAATTGCGCTTGGAGACTACATAGTAGTCGACGATTTTATGGGTACCGTCAAATCCATAGGTATAAAAAGCACTAAAATTGAAAGTCTCACTGGTGAAGAAATCATTATTTCGAATTCGGATTTGCTTAATAGTAGGTTAAGAAATTACCAAAAAGATAGAATGCAGAAACGGAGAGCCACAATTGAATTAGGCGTAGTCTACGAAACAGACTATAAACAGCTTGCTAGAATTCAAACTATTTTGAAAGAGATTGTAGAATCATTTAGTAGTACAGAATTTATCAGAGCAAGTTTTGTGGAATTTGCTGATTTTTCATTAAATTTTGAACTCGTCTACGACGTCCTTAGTCCCGACTATCCTGAATATGTTCAAACAAATCACCATATTAGATTAAAAATATTCGAGACCTTCCAGAAAGAAGGTGTTGAATTTGCGTTTCCAACTAGAACTATTCATCTATCTAAAGATGATTGATATCTATAAAAAGTAATTTGTTTTAAAAGTATATATATTTTATATTCTTCCAATGACTAAAAAAATTTGGGGCGGAAGATTTAAAAATATTACGAATAAGAAAGTAGAAAAATTTTCTTCCTCGGTCGATATCGATAAAAATCTTTATGCGTTTGATATCCAAGGATCAATTGCACATGTAGAAATGCTTTCCAAGCAGAAAATAATTTCTGTATCCGATAAAAGAAAGATTGTAAAAAGCTTAAATCAAATCCACAAACAAATAGAAAAGGGAAGATTTGAATTTGCTGTTGAACTTGAGGACATTCATATGAATATCGAACAAGCAGTAACAAAAAGAATCGGGAATTCTGGGAAAAAAGTACATACGGCAAGAAGCAGGAACGATCAAGTGGTAACAGACGTCAAATTGTACATAAAAGATATCGTGGGCAACCTTAGGAAGGATCTTGTAGCTCTCGAGAAAAACATTGTGAAAAACGCAGAAAAAAATCTCAGTTTAGCAATTCCTTTTTATACTCATTTACAGAGCGCTCAACCTGTCCTCGTTTCTCATTATCTTTTAGCTTTCTTTGAGATGTTCTTAAGGGATATCGATAGAATTGACAGTGCGATGTATAGATTAGATGAGAATCCTTTGGGATCATGTGCGGGTGCTGGAACATCTTTTAATATCGATCGGTTCAATACAACTAAAAAGCTTAATTTTAGAGTGCCTACGAGAAATAGTCTCGACTCAGTAAGTGATAGGGATTTCATAGTTGATGCCATATATTGTTGTTCCATGGTTATGATGCATCTCTCTAGATTTTGTGAAGATTTGATTATTTGGAATAGTTCAGAATTTGGCTTTGTTCATATAGCCGATGAGTACACAACAGGGTCAAGTATTATGCCCCAGAAAAAGAATCCCGACATATTAGAGCTAATCAGAGGTAAATGTGGGACGGTTTATGGAAATTTAATAAATATTCTAACGAATCTAAAAGGTCTACCTCTAAGCTACAATAGAGATTTGCAAGAAGATAAATTACCTATTTTTTCATCTTTAAAAATAGCTAACGAGTGCGTTAGTATATTCAAAGATCTCTTAAATTCAATAAAATTTAACAAGAAATCAATAGACAGAAGTTTGGATTTAGGTTTTCTTACCGCCACCGATTTGGCAGACTATCTAACGAGACAAGGTGTTGCCTTTAGAGATGCACATCATATTACGGGAAAAATTATTTCCTATTGTGAAACAAACGATAAAAGTCTTGATGAGATTAAAATTGAAGAATTTAAAAAGTTCTCGAAATTGATAGAGAAGGATATATACAAATTTATCTCTATTAATCACTCGATATCCTCAAAGAACTCCTATGGTGGTACTTCCATAAACAATGTAAAGAAAATGGTTCTAAAATATAAGAAAATCCTTTCTAAATTATAAATGCCAAATTCGATCAATAAATTATCAATCGCACTAACAACTTGAGCTTAAAAATTTGTTGTTTAGACTTATCGTATGAGCAAGCTTAAAACCTTTATCAACAAGGTAAAGAATAAAGATTACACAATAGATATAACTTGCGCCGAATTTACCTCTTTGTGCCCTAAGACAGGACAACCGGATTTCGCGGTAATCAAAATCTCATATGTGCCCGACAAATTATGCGTGGAATTAAAATCATTCAAGCTTTACATGTTCTCATATAGGAACATCGGGGAATTTCATGAACATGTAACGAATAAAATCTTAGATGATTTCGTCAAAGCCTGTAAGCCCAAATACGCCTCAATCACTGGGGACTTCAACATCCGAGGAGGAATCAAGACAGTTGTTCAAGCCGAG